>NZ_VFVC01000061.1:0-23379 GCF_006441575.1 Mesorhizobium sp. B2-4-12 | reverse complement strand
CAACCCGTCTCATCATGATGAAAAAATGTGTCCACGATGTCCCCGAACACCTGTCCACCTTGTCTCCGGCACAAACAGAGGGGTTAGGGGTGGGGGTATTCGTAGGGCGAAAGCCTCGGCTTTCCATGCGATTGCCGCGCCCCTGTGGGAAAATGTCCGGCAGAATAGAGGGGGCGCTGACCCGCCAGCTTTCTTCGTGGCTCCTTGCATCATCCTTGCCCTGTCACAAAGCTGACAAGCGCCGGTCCTAGCGTCGAAAAGTTCCTCCAGCCATTCCCCAGCCACGAGGCATCTTCCCCATGACCCGATCCTTCCTTTCTCTCTGCCTCGCCTCCACGGCGCTGGCATCGTTCGCCGGCGCCGCCCACGCCGCCCCTCCCGGTTACGACAAGATCGACACAGTCGTCGTCATCTATGCCGAGAACCGCAGCTTCGATAATCTTTATGGCGGCTTTCCCGGCGCCGATGGGCTCGCCAACGTCTCGGCCGACCAGGCGCGCCAGCTCGATCGCGACGGCAAGCCGCTTGCCGAACTGCCGCCGGCCTGGGGCGGGCTGACCGGCAAGGGCGTGACGCCGGCGATGACCGAGGCCCAGACCGCGCATCTCGCGAATGCAGTCTTCTCGATCGACGACCCCAAGGGCTTCAACGAGAATATGGCGGTCATCACCCGCGACCTCTGGCACCGCTTCTATCAGGAGCAGATGCAGATCGATGGCGGAAAGAACGACAAGTTCGCCGCCTGGGCCGATTCCGGTGGCCTGGTGATGGGTCACTATGACGGCTCCGGCCTGCCGATGTGGTCGGTGGCGAAAAAATATGTGCTGGCCGACAATTTCTTCCAAGGCGCGTTCGGCGGCTCCTTCCTAAACCACTTCCAACTCGCCTGCGCCTGTGCGCCGGTCTATCCGCATGCCGACACCAGCCCGGTAAAGGGGCAGATCGCCGTCGTCGAGGCCGATGGCAAGACGCTGAAGGTCGCCGACAACTCACCGGCCTCGGCGCTTGGCGGGGCGCCTAAATTCGTCAATGACGGCGCCATCACGCCGGATTTCTACGCCGTCAACACCATGCAGCCGCCCTATCAGCCGAGCGCCAACAAGCCGGTCGAAGGCGGCGACAAGGCGCTTGCCGACCCGGCGCAGCCGAGCACGCTGCCGCCGCAGCACGACATCACCATCGGCGACCTCCTGTCGCTGAAAGGCATCGACTGGGCCTGGTATGCCGGTGCCTGGCAGGCCACGCTCGACGGCAAGAACGCGACGCCGGTGCCGAATTTCCAGTTCCACCATCAGCCGTTCAACTATTTCACGGCCTACGCGCCCGGCACCGCTGCGCGGACCGAACACCTCAAGGATGGTGGCATGGGGGGCTCCGAGTTCATCAAGGTGATCGACGAGGGCAAGCTTCCGGCTGTCGCCTTCTACAAGCCGCAGGGCAACCTCAACGAGCATGGCGGCTACACCGATGTCACCAGCGGCGACCAGCACCTTGCCGATCTCGTTTCGCATCTGGAGAAGAGCCCGCAATGGAGCCACATGCTGGTGGTCATCACCTATGACGAGAATGGCGGCTTCTGGGATCATGTCGCGCCGCCCAAGGCCGATCGCTGGGGCCCAGGCAACCGCGTCCCGGCCTTCATCATCTCGCCCTATGCGAAAATGGGCACGGTCGACCACACGCAGTACGACACGACATCGATCCTGCGCTTCATCACGGCGCGCTACGACCTGCCGGTGCTCTCCGGCATCGTCGCCCGTGACAAGGCGCTTGCCGTGAATGGCGAGCCGCCGATGGGGGATCTGAGCGCGGCACTTGACCTGAACCGGTAGAGGCGGCCGAGGCAAAAGGGGCCATCGCGTCGCGAAGGCCCCTCTCAGCCGCCATTGACCAAGGCCAGAATGAGCTTCTGCAGGTTGCCGCCCTGACCGAGTTCGACGCGGTCGAAATCGCGGCTGGACTGCCGCTGCGCCTGCGAGAGTTCGGACAGGCGCATGGTCATTTCCGTGCGGATCTTGCTGCATTGGGGATCATTCGGGACCGTGAGGCCGACGGTCGCCGCCTCGATCTTGCGCACCATGTCGACAATGCTGGCGCCATGCACTTTCTCATGGGCACTGACGCCGGCGAGGAAAACCTCCCAGTTCTTCTGGACGGCTGATGGCAGCGGCGCGGTGGGACTGGGCAAGGTGTAGGTGATGATCAGCTTCGGCTTGGCCGACACCAGCACGCAGACCGCGCCACGCGCCTGATAGTCCCTGGTCCAGGTCAGCTTGAAATTGGTGTGGGCGATGGCGTGGGCAATGCCGACATTCGGCCCGTTCTCGCCGATCGACCGGTAGAGCTCCAGCCCCGACTGGCCCGATATGGCATAGGTCTCCACCGTCTCGACCGGCTTCCAGCCGGCCGCGGCGGCTGCGGCTGCCAGGGGCCAAGCCATAAGCGCGACCGGCCCAAGACGCAGACGAACACGGTTTCTCGGCACCACTCTCTCCAAATCGGCCCGGACGGCTTGCCGAACAGGGCAATGTCGCCGGACCGCTTTTCCTATATGCTGCCGGCGGGTGCTGCAAATGTGTAAGGGGGAAGTCATGAAAGCGGGATATCTCTTCTTCGTTTGTGCCATGACCATATTGCAGGCCGCGCAGCCGGTTCTTGCCGCGCCGTGCAGCGGCTGGAGCGCGAAGATGGAGGAAGACGAGGGCGGCAGCGTGCTGACCGCCTCGGCGTGCGGCGGGCCGAAAGGCGATGCGCGCCTGATGCTGACCTGCTTCGACAATCCTGTGCTGAGCTACGACCTGGGCGCCAGCGGCCAGCAACTGGAGCCCGGCATCAGCGGTGCCTTCGATTTCAAGGCCGACGGCAAGACGGTGACGAAGACGCTGCAGCTCGAAGCGATGTACAATTATTTCGTGGCGGACCTGGCCAAGACCGATCCGCTGCTCGACCTTTTGCAGTCGAAGGGGGACGTCTCGGTCAGTTCAGCCAAATATGGCGCCAACAGCTTTCCGCTGAAGGGTTCGAGCGGGGCCATCGGCAAGGTGCTGGCGCAGTGCGGCAAGGCCAGGCCGGCGAATGATGTGGATTGAGGCTGAAGGGTTGCGCCGCCCCTCATTGTCCTGCCGGACATTTCTCCCTGTATAGTGACGGGGAGAAAGGCGCCGGCCGCGACGCCGGCGTCCTTTCCGCAGCGTTGATAATTGGCGAAATCAGCGGCGAGAGCGTCCTTCTCCCCGTCACTATACGGGGAGAAGATGCCGGCAGGCAGATGAGGGGCGGCGCAAGCCTTTACCCTTGATCTCCAACCTCTCCGCTTGCCGTTGCCGCCCCCTGGCCGTATCTCATCCACCATGACCGACATCCAGTTCCGCAAGGCGCAAGCCTCCGACCTGCGTCAGCGGCTGGCGTATGCGGGAATTCTTTCAGGCTCTATTCAATTTGCCGGCAAGAAGGGATATAGGTCAGCTAAGTTGACCTATATCCGAAGCGTCCGGGGAGGCGTGTCTTGACCCTTTTGAACCTGTTGGCTTCGCGCTCCTCGCGCATGAAGGCTTCCGAAATCCGCGAGCTGCTGAAGCTGCTCGACCAGCCTGATATCATCTCCTTCGCCGGCGGCATTCCCGATCCGTCGCTGTTTCCGGCCAATGCCATCCGCGACGCCTATGCCGAAGTGCTCGGCGGCGCGGAAGCGGGGGCGGCGCTGCAGTACCAGGTCTCGGAAGGCTATCTGCCGCTGCGGCGCTGGCTCGCAGGGCAGATGGGCAAGCTCGGCGTCGCCTGCGACGAAGCCAACATCATCATCACCTCCGGCTCGCAGCAGGCGCTGGATTATCTCGGCAAGCTGTTCCTGTCGCCGGGCGACACCGCGCTGGTGACATGGCCGACCTATCTCGGTGCGCTGCAGGCCTTCAACGCCTACGAGCCGCGTTATGACCGGTTGCGGCCGGAAGGCGGCAACATGACGCCCGATGCCTACCGCGCGGCGGCGGCTGCGAATGGCGGCAAGGTCAAGTTCGCCTATCTGGTGCCCGACTTCGCCAACCCGACCGGCAACACGCTGGACCGGAAGCAGCGCGAGGCAGTGCTCGACCTCGCAGGCGAACTCGACATCGCGGTGATCGAGGACGCCGCCTATCGCGCGTTGCGCTATGACGGGGAGGGCGTGCCGCCGATCCTGGCGCTCGACTGCATCAGGTCCGGCGGCATCGACAAGGCGCGCACGCTCTATTGCGGCTCGTTCTCGAAGATCCTGTCGCCGGGCATGCGCGTCGGCTGGGTGTGCGCGCCGCGCCATGTGGTGGAGAAGCTGGTGCTGATGAAGCAGGCGTCGGACCTGCACAGCCCGTCGATCAACCAGCTTGTCATGCACCGCGTTGCCGAATCCGTGTTCGACGGTCAGGTGGAAAAGCTGATCGGCGCCTATCGCGAGCGCCGCGACGGCCTGCTTGCCGCGCTCGAGGCCAACATGCCCGACGGCGTGACCTGGAGCCGCCCGGAAGGCGGCATGTTCGTCTGGGTGACGCTGCCGGAAGGGTCCGACGCCACCGAGTTGCTGGCGCGGTCGGTGAAGGAGGCACGCGTCGCCTTCGTGCCCGGCAACGCCTTTTATGCCGACGGCAGCGGCCGCAACACGCTGCGGCTGTCGTTCACGCTCGCCGACCGCCGCGCGGTGACCGAGGGCATTCCAAGGTTGGCGGCGCTGCTCAAAGGCTAGGCGCACTGCCTGGAGCATGATGCCGAAAAGTGTGAAGCGGCGACATCATGCTCTATCTTTTTGATTAGAGACGAATTCAGATTTAGGTCGACTCGACCCGAAATCATCCGGCTCTAGGCCGGCACGTTGACCAGCTGCTTGAGCTTCGCAAGCTTGGCGCGGGCGAGTTTGCGGACCGGCTTTTGGAAACCTTCTTCGCCGGCTTCGACGACGAAGACCAACGTCTTGAGATCCAGCATGAACTCGTCGATGGCCCGCGTCGTCTTTTCGGACCTGCCCTTGAACCGGTGCAGCAATGCGTCCGCTTCCTCGATGCCGCCGGCATCGGCCCCATCGACCAGTGCTTCAAGCTTCTGAAAACAATCCAATCGAAATTCCTCCGCCGCGCCACGAAACTTGCCGTCGGCCGGAAAGTTCCGTCGGGTTTCGAAAATTGTCGCTGGTTATCAGCTTGTGCACGCACCCCGCGTCGACGCCTTCCAGGCCGGGCCTAAATTCGAAGCCTTGCGAGGACGAAGCTTTCATGGACACCCAGGAACTGCAGCGCGGCCCTCGTAGAACCGCCGGCTGACAGGGAGATCGCTGACCACGAGTTGGAGGTGGTCGATGAGCCGGTGCGCGCGTGTATGGAGAGGTTTTATCTGCCAACCACAAATGCCATCCGGCGTGCAGATGGCGCAGGTGGTTGCGCCCTAAGGTAGGAGCGCGACAACACGACGGACGTCATGACGATTTGATAGGCGGTAATGATGGCGCCGATGACAGGCAGAGCCAGAGACAGGAACCCTGGATTTTTGGGGTCGATGCCCAGCAGAGAGAACAGCAGCATCAACGCCACTATGAATAGAAGAGTGATCAGGCCGAACGAAATGAGCAGACGCGGAAACGCATAGCCGAACACCTTGGAACCGCGCTTGCCGGCAGCCGCAAGTGTTTGATCATCGTCGGCAATGACCGCAGGCAACATCGTACCCCATTTTGCGAACGCAGCGATGCCAGAAAAAACCCAGACAAGAATTGCCGCCAACAGGGCGACTGACGCATGAACGCCGCCGACGACCATGGCAATCCCGACCACAAAGGGAGCTATCGCGCCGAGAAAGCCGAGCAAGAGGCAACGTCTTACGAAACTGAAAAAAGCCTTAGGCCTTTCCTTCAGCCAATTGGATACCTGGTCGGTATCTAGCTGCGTCAAAACGGCGATGTGAGCAGGAATAGCCAAGAAGGTCGACGTCATTACGCCGACGAAGATTGAAGCTCCCGAATTGACTTTCACGAAGCTTTCAAGCGCCGCCAGCGCGCCAGCCAAAACGATGTATCCAAGAACCCATTTACCGTTGCGGATATAAACTTCGAGTGAAGCCGCCCAGATATTGCCTTCGACCATGACCCATCCCCTATACCCACCCGGACGCGCAATCAGTATAGGCACCGCGTTACGGCTTTATTAATTGAATTTGGCAAACCTTTATATTTGCAAAATTAGCTAATTAGAAAAGTCTAATAGCACTACTTGTCGCGATAGGTGGACAGGGCACTACTTTTTCTCTGGACAGCCTCTACTGAACAACCGCTATCGTGTACTACGATGCCGGCACTCCCGAGTGACGTAGACCAGACTTGCCGCGTTCTCGGCGCGAACGCATGGAAATGGCTTTCCGACATGCGACGGCGCGCCAGTCTTATGTATCTGAATGTATCCGATCGTCGTTCGCGAAGAGCCTTCCCCAAGCATGGCCGGATGCTCGCGCGCCAAATGTCCGCAGATCGGTTTTCATCAATCTCGTATTCTCGTATGCGAAATTGAACTGAGCCCTGAGGAGTCGCATGAAGCCCCTGACTGAAACGGTGCCGTTTTTCAGCCAATGGGAAACGCCCGACATGACGCTGGCCGTGCTCGCCGACGGCGCGGGGGCTGCGTTGCGGCGGGATCCGCTGTGGCACGGTTCGGGCGCCGAGACGCTCGACGAATACGCTCTCTGGGCCGCCAATATCTGCGGCATGGCGTGTCTCAAGATGATCCTGGCGACGCGCGGCGAGATCGTCCCGACGATCGAGCTGGCGAGACGATGCACTGGATATGGCGGCTATGTCGTCAATGAAGGCTCGATCAAGGGGCTGATCTATGCGCCCTTCGTCACTTTCGTGAAGGCGGAGTTCGGCCTGGACGCCGAGGTGATGACCGGTGTCGCGGCAACCGACATTCCGGCGATCCTCACCCGGTCGCGCTTCTTCATCGCTTCGGTCAGCAGTTCGATCCGCTGGCCGGAGCGCGAGCCGCCGTCGAAGGGGGGCCATCTGGTGCTGGTGACCGAGGCGTCGGATGACGGTTTTCGCTTCCACAACCCGTCCGGCCATACCAGCGCCACACAGTCAAACGCAGTGTTGGCGCAATCCGATTTCGACCGCTTCTTTGCCAATCGCGGCATTGCCGTCGCCATTTGATTTCGAGGGATTTCCATGAAGGACAAGATCAGGGTTGCCATCCTTTATGGCGGGCGTTCGGCCGAGCATGACGTCTCGCGGCTGTCGGCGGCCAATGTGCTGAAGGCGATCGACCGGACGCGCTATCAGGTGGTGCCGATCGCCATTTCCAGGGAGGGCAAATGGCTGCTGCAACCGTCGTCCGATGCCATCGGCGACGGGGCAGAGGCTCCGCTGTCGGAGGATGGCGCCGAGGTCGCGCTGCTGCCCGGCGGCAAGGGTCGGCTGGTGGTGGTGTCGAAAGGCGGCGCCCAGCCTGAACTGCCGCCGGTCGACGTTGTCTTTCCTGTGCTGCACGGTCCGTTCGGCGAGGATGGCTCGGTGCAGGGCTACGCCGAAATTGCCGATGTCGCCTATGTCGGCTGCGGCATCCTCGCCTCGGCCGCCGCCATGGACAAGGATGTCGCCAAGCGGCTGATGCGCGAGGCCGGGCTTGCCGTTGCCCGCTCCGTCACCGTGCATCGTAACGATGTCGGTTCGTTCCAGGAGATCGCCGGGATGCTTGGACTGCCGTTCTTCGCCAAGCCGGCGCGCCAGGGCTCCTCCTTCGGGGTGAGCAAGGTGAATGACAGGGACGGTTTCGACGAGGCCGTCGAAACGGCTTTCCGCTACGACGGCAAGGTGCTGGTCGAGGAGTTCGTCGAAGGGCGCGAGATCGAGTGTTCGGTGCTGGAGCGCGCCGACGGCTCGCTCACCGTGTCGCTGCCCGGCGAGATCATCCCGGCCGGCAAGCATGATTTCTATACCTATGAGGCCAAATATCTCGACGCCGACGGCGCTGTGGTCAAGGTGCCCGCCGATGTGCCGGCCGCGATTGCCGACGGGGCGAGGGACATGGCCACGCGGGCTTTCCGGGCGCTCGGCTGCGAGGCCATGGCGCGCGTCGACTTCTTCCTGCGCGCCGACGGTTCGCTGCTGGTCAACGAGGTCAACACGCTTCCCGGCTTCACCGACATTTCGATGTATGCCAAGGCGCTGGCGGCGACGGGCATCGGCTACAGCCAGGTCATCGACGTGCTGATCGAGCACGCGCTGGCCAGGTATGCGACGCGCTGACGGGTCGATCCCGTTCGGGAGCATGTCCTCCCGGTCATGGCTGGTAGCGCAAGGCATCGACCAGCAGTTTGAGGGCCGGGGAGGCGTGCCGCCGGCTGGGCAATAGAGGTGGTCGGCCGGCAGCGGCGGTGTCCATTTGCCCAGCGCCTTGACCCGCCGCCCGGTTTGGCATTCGCCGGACTATTGCATCGAGACATGTTGATGAAGATCGGGCGGGACCATCGCGCCCTCGCCACCATCCTCGGCGAAACCATTTCCAGGCAAAGCCAATCCATTGCTTTGAGCGTCGAATTCTATCGGCGCGCCAAACAGTTGGGCGGCCTGCAGGACCAGATATTCGATATCCTCAAGGGCGACGTTTTCCACAAGGTTCCTAACCCTGACCTGCTCGGCCACCGCCGTGATGTTGACGATGCCCCTGTGGAATGCCGTCCGGACGGCCGAATTGACGTCATCGCGCAGGCGCATGGAGAAGTTGTACCGCATCGAAGCCTCCCACAGGCGATCGGTTTCTATTTTGGTGGGAGCATGCACCCATGGCCGGCCCCTGACAAGTGGAAATTTGAAAATGTGCAAATAAATCAGCCAGTTAGCACATTTATGCAAACGTGCAACCAACGTCTGATCCCCATCATGCGCGGGTTGCGCTGTTCATCCATTGGCAGGACTTGACGGATAATGGGGGCAATCCTAACTATGAGCTGAATGAGGTAAATACTAACTCAGCGTATTTTAGTCTTGAGCGAGGAAACGCGCAATGGCTGAACTGGAACGCCCGGAACGATTGCAGATCATGCTCACCGCGGACGAGCTGGCGGCCCTGGAAAACTGGCGCTTCGAAAAGCGCATGCCGAGCCGTTCGGCGGCGGTCAGGGAGTTGCTGCGGCGCGGTCTTGCTTCCGAAGGCTTCCTGACGGCGGAGCATGGCGTCAAGTCACAGGAATTCGGCGTTCTCATGCCCGACAGCGGGAACGGCAAGGTAACCGATCAGCCCGGTAAAGCGGCCGATCGGTCGTCGGAGTGAGGGGCGCTTCGGCTGACATGCGCCAACTGCACGGGGAGCGATTGCCTTGATCCGTTTGCGCGCTACCTCATGGCAATGAGCGAAATCGTGGCGGCGGTAACCGGCATTGTGGACGATGAGAGGCAGGACGCGACCGCCGATGCGCGTCTCGCGGCCATTGTCGATTCCTCGTTCGACGCCATCATCAGCAAGGATCTCAACAGCATCATCACCAGCTGGAACTCGGCGGCCGAGCGCATGTTCGGCTACAGCGCCCAGGAAGCGGTCGGCCAATCGATCCTCATGCTCATCCCCGATCACCTCAAGGGCGAGGAAACCGAGATCATCAGCCGGGTTCGCGGTGGCGGACAGGTGGCAAGCTATGAGACGATGCGACGGCGCAAGGATGGCGTGCTCATCGCCGTCTCGCTGACCGTGTCGCCGATCAAGAACGCGCATGGCGAGATCGTCGGCGCCTCGAAGATCGCGCGCGACATTTCCGCCGCCAAGGAGAGCGAGCGCCGGATCAGGCTGCTGATGCGCGAGGTCAACCATCGCGTCAAGAACCAGTTCGCCGTCATCCTGTCGATGGTGAGGGAGACGAGCAAGCGTTCGAGCGATCCGCGTGAGTTCGAGGAACTGATCCGTGCCCGCATCATGGCGCTGTCGCGCTCACATGACCTGCTTGTGACCTCGGAATGGGCGGGCGCCAGCCTCTTCGACTTGATCCAGGAACATTTGAAGCCTTTCGGCCGCGAGGAACAGATAACGCTCTCCGGCCCGGTTCTGACGCTGCAGTCGAACGCGGTGCAGAATCTCGGCATGGCTTTCCATGAGCTTGGCACGAATTCGTCCAAATACGGCGCGCTTGGCACCGAAGACGGCCGGGTCGAGATCACCTGGACGATCGGCTCGGGGGGGCAGGGTTCGCGTGCTTCGGGCGAACGGGAATTCCAGCTGTTGTGGGAGGAGACATCCAAGCCCCGCCCAGGAACCAGGCGCGACGAGACCGCGCGCAAGGGTTTCGGCACGGTCGTGCTGCAGCGGGTGGCGCCGCAGTCACTCGGCGGCTCCGCCGTCCTGGAGCGGTTGCCCGGTCATCTCAGTTGGCGTCTCAACGCGCCGCTGACCTCGATCATCGTGCCGCAAGTCGGCTCCGAGGCCGACAACGACGCCGCGGCGGGCTTCGGCCCCTGAAGAGCGTCCCGGTTGACGCGGGTCTGGCCGTCGGGAGCCGTGTCGGTCGCGACGGGGCAATCACGGTTTTGTTCAGTGCCGCTTGAGCGGCCTCATACGGGTGGGGCGGCGGGCTTCCCACCGCCCCACCTTACCGGTCACGGATGATGGAGATGCCTTTCGGCATCGACTTCTCCAACCGTGAAGCTCTGGAATCCCGGCATCAACTGCCATATGGCGGCAAGGCCGATGATTACATAGGCCAGGCGAGCCAGGGTAGCTCCCCCGAAAACCATGCCGATCACGTCATGGCCCGTCAAACCCATGACCAGCCAGTTGAGACCGCCAAGGATGATGAGGGCGAGAGTGACGAGGTTCATGATACGCATAGACGCCTCCTGATGTTGCCTGACAAACGTCTGCGAAAAAAACGCCTGTGGTTTCAGGCGGTTCCATTGGTCACGACATTGTGAACGATGGCGACGATCCGTGAGCGCCTCGCGAAACCAGGCCGGCGGGGTGGGACGGGCCATTCGAAAGGCGTTCCAACAGCCCGCCTCGGCGCCAGGACGAGTGGCGAGGCAACTCACTCAACCAGGATATGCGCCTCGCGCGCGGCCTCGACGAAAGCCTCCCTGGCGGTATCGGGAGAGACGTCGCCACTTGTCGCACGGCGGCAGGCGCGCAGTGCCGACTGATGCTTCGGGCTACCGGCGTCGCGCCAATGTGTCGTCAGCAATTCGATGGCCTGCTGTGTATTGGACAGGTTGCGGGTGGCCCCGGTGACGCCGACCGAAACCACCACGGGCTTGGAAAACCACGCGGTTTGCATTGGAACCTCGACAAGGTTGCGGGCCTAGAACGCATACCGCGGCAGGTGGTTTCATGCCTGCCATCACTCTAGCGTGAGGCCAGGGAGCATCCGCCCATGGCTCAAGGCCTGTTTGACGCAATTGCGGTCGCAAAACCGTTTCACGCTTTTCCTGGAATGCTTCAAAGGATGTTGGTCGTCACCTCGACGATGATCGCGGCAGCTTCCAGTTTGCCGTCGGGGACGTGCACGACGCGCGAGACCCGCAGGTCCTGGGGACTTCCGTCGACCGACAAGGAAACGCTTTCTCCAATCCGCGGCACCGCCTGGAAAATGGCGTTGGTGGCGTCCGGCCGGTTGTCGATGGATATACGGCAGTTGACGGTCATGGAATGTCTCCTGTCTAGCCATGCCCCTCTTCGTCAACGCCTGGTCCATCAAAATGGTTTCAGGAGGGGCGGCGCAAAACCGGTGCTGCCCTGATGAAGGGCTGGTTCCCGCTCATGGGCTCGAACCACGATTCACGCCTTCAAAGGGCGCTGTCCTACCATTAGACGAAGCGGGAGAAGCGAGAACGGTTATGACGCCGGCGCGGCGGAGCGTCAATTCGGGAAGTTGTTGACCGGCTCTTCGCAGTGATAGACCGGGCAATGCCCGTCGCGGGACGGGATATAGGCCGACATCGGCACTTCCGGCCAGTCGCATTCATTGCCGAACTGCCTGACATAGCGGTCATAGGTGTTCGGACCAGTGGTCAGCACCACGGCGCGATGGCTCTGGATCATGGCGCGGATCTCGGTGCAGCTCATGCCGCGGCTGTCGGGCCGGGACTCGGCCAGATTGGTCGCCGCGAGCATGGGGACCAGGGTCATCAACAGGATTCGAACGCGAGCGGACATGGCGGTTTCTCTTGGTTCTTGACGCGGTGTCGGGCTCTCGAGGCAACTGCGGGCGCAAGACCGCTTCACACCTTCCGGGAGTTGCCCGAGCGGACATGCATTGTCGCATAAAACCCATTATCTGTCCGCCAGTTCCGCGACAGGCTGTGCGTTGCGCATGGCGGGGCTCCCGCGCAACCAAATCATGCCTCGCGCATTGCTGGGCATGGATGACAGGAAGCCTTACGAAACACCCCAATGGCGGCCCGGAAATGAAGGCCGCGAAGCTATGTGCTGTTCCTTCTGCGGCGGTCGCGACCACCGCTACGAGGAATGCCCGCAAAGGGCCGATCCGCCTGCCGCGACGTCCGAGGATGACGCGGTAAGATCTTGCTGACCCGGCCATTGGCCCGTTGCGAAAACTTGCACCATATCAGGTCAGACTATCATATCAGGTCAGACTGGGCCGCATGGGCATGATGCCCTGGCCTCGGGTTCCCGGCACGCTGTTGCGGACGCGGTCGGCGAGTAGGGCCAAGCATGCCTTCAGTCAACGTGACGGCCGCGTTGTCCGGATCGGCTGACGGCCTTGCCGGCGCCAGCGACGCTTCCAGCTGGCGGGAGGGAAGTGGCCAACCTTTTCGGCCGACGGACGTTGTTCCTGCGAAGGGAAGGCCGCCGTGGGCGGCCGCGCAAGAAAAGGAGGCCGGGATGAAACCTCTCGCCATCGCGTCCCTGATATTGGCGCTGGCAGTGCCGGCGGCGGCACAGACGCAGCCGAATACCGACAGCCAGGCGAAACAGACCGACAAGTGCCGTGCACAGACGGATCAAGGCGGCAAACAGCCGCTTGGCGGCGGCAATTTGACCGAAAAGCTCAATGATTGCGGCGGCGTGCTGAAGCCGCCGCCCACCGGCGACCAGGGCATGGCCGCGCCGGCGCCTGACGAAGGCAATACACCGATCATCAAGCCGGGCGAAGTGCCGGCGCAGCCGCCCCAGAAGTAAAAGCCAATTCGTCTGCATTGCTGGGCGGAGGAACCTCGTACAATGCCAAACGTTTCTTTTTGACAATTGGATTTGAAAGGAACGGATCGTGAGAGATATTGTCATCACCGCCACGTTTCTTGCTTCCATCGCCATCGTGATCGCCTTGATGCTGATGGCGCCGAAGAGTTTCGGGTTCGAGACTTCCCATCCGATCGTGAGCGGCGATCTGCCTACCCCATAATCAGGAGCGGTTCGGCAACAGAAAGGCAGGCGGGAATTCGCCTGCCTTTCTGTTCTTGAAACCGGACTGTTTCTTTGTCCTGGCGCGATTGCGGACGGAAAACCGCTACGCGATTTTACCGGAACTGCTCTAGCGAACGAGGAGGCCGGCGTGATCGCACAGCGCCGTGAAGGCCTCCTGTGCCTGAGCCGCGCCGGCATTGCTTTCGAGCGCCGCCTCGATCTTTTCGCGCGCGGCCTGATAGAAGGGACCGCGCTTGGCATGCGGCCAGTCGATCAGGATTTCACTGGCGTCCTGAAGCGTGGTCACCTCACGGATCGTGTCCGAGCCGTGGGGCTTGATCCGCATCGGGGTCGGCAGCATCAAATCGGCCATTGGTTTTGCCCGCTATTGCAGGATCCGCGCTTCGCGCGCGGCGTCGATCATTGCCTCCATCGCCTTTTCCGGCGCCGTCCAGCCGTCCAATGCATCGCGGCAGCTGCGCCACGCCGCCCGGTATCGCCGGCCCCGGCCGGCCGGCCAGTCGCCGAGGCATTCCAGACCCTCCCAGGCGCTGCGCACCACGCGCTCCCGCTCGGGGGCGAATTTCAGGCGGATTGGTCGGGGAAACATCTTGTCGTTCAACGGTGGTCTCCGTGACTGGTAATGTCGCCCAGCCGAGCTGCGTTTTCTGGAGAACGCCATGCAGGAAGGGCGGCGGATAACGCCGCCGACAACGGAGGGTTCCAATCCCGAAAAATCAATTTTCAGTCGTGCGCGACGGCGTCCGACAGAGATCTGGCCGCCGGCAAATCGGCGTCTGGCGCCTCCGGCCGGTCATGCTCGAATTGTTCGGTGCCGGGCAAGGCATGCAGCCAGGCCTCGCGCCGGCCGATCCACAATTCGTATTCGGGAGTAAGGTCGGTCGGCGCGACGTCGAGGCTGCCAAGCATCACCTCGGCCTCCTTGTCGCTAACCCAGGCAAGGCGGCCGCCGCAGGTCGGGCAAAAGCTGCGCGTGCCATAGGAGGCGACTTCGCCCGATGTCTCGAAAGCGTCGCGCGGCCAGATGGCAAAGGCCGAATAGACCGAGCCGCCCGCCTTGCGGCAGTCCTTGCAGTGGCAAAGACCGACCCGCGACGGCCGGCCGGTGACAACGAACTGCACGCCGCCGCACAGGCAACTGCCGGTCCTGCGTGTGGTGTCGGACATGATAGCGGCTCCTCCGTCAGTCTGGCCTCCGTCAGGCTGGCCCCGTCACTCTGGCTTCATCAGTCTGGCATGCCGCCGGCTATCCGCGCGCGGCCATGTGGTTGTCAAGCTTCTTCCTCGAAGGGCCGTAGCGCTTGATGATGGTCTGGGCTTCGCTCTGCGGGATGCCGTATTTGCGGGCGAAGGCGGCGACCTCGTAGGTCTCCTCGCTCGAAACCTGCTTGCGGTCCTGTTTGATCTTCGATTTGTCGTCGGGCATGCCAGGCCTCGCTTTCCGTCGGCGGCCGGTCGCGAAGGCGTCGAACCCCTGGTTCGGCACGCGATGCCGCGGTCAGACATAACAGCGATCGACGCCGCTGGTTCCATGGAAGGCGGCGGACGGACCGGATGAGGTCTGCCTGGCGCCGGTCGCAAACGGTCCGGTTCAGGCCGAGGGGCAGACGGGGTCGGCGTCGTGCCGGCTGGCGTCGCCGCATTCGGCGCAAGGCGCGCTTACGCCAGGGCAGCCGCGCTGGTGGGTGCCGGCCGGGCAGCAAAGGCCATTGGAACTCGTCCAGCGCGGGCATTGGAAAACCTGCCCGGTGCCACCGCAGCCACTGCATTCCATAACCGATGACCGGACCAGAGGGGACTCCATCCCCAATCTGACGCTCGCGCCCAATTTTTTTTATCCACCCAACACTGCACCGGTTATACCAGTGCAGTAGCCCCACCTTGACCATAGCACGATCATGGTTACGGACAAGTTCGTGATTTCGTCAGCGCCGCATGACGCGGCGCGCCGATGGCCAAGGCCTTGGCCGGATTCTCCCTCGAACGCTGGGTACATCAGCTGGCAAGCCGGAATCGGTTGTGTCGGATTGGCCAGGGGACAGGCGGGGAAAAATTTGCCGAGGCCTGTCGGATCGGTGCCCGGCGGCGCGTCCTGTGGGCGAACCAAACTGGAGAACGACCATGCCCTCGCAAATCGCTCAATCGCCGTGGCAGACCGCGGCCCTTCTCATTGCTCGCCTGATCTTCGCCGCCGTCTTCCTCATAGCGGCGACCTTCAAGTTCATGGGCATGGGTGCCACCGCGGGCTACATCGCCGCCGCCGGTTTTCCGTTTCCGCTCTTGCTTGCCTGGTGCGCGGCGATCCTGGAGGTTGCGCTGGTGCTGTGTTTCCTCAGCGGAGCCTTCTTCTCGCAGGCGGCCCTTATCGCCGCGGCCTATGTGCTGTTCCTGGGCTTTGCCTTCCACGGCCCCAGCCACTGGGCCGGCAACCAGGCCGAGTTCGGCTTTTTCGTCGACCATTTTTCCTTCCTGGCCGGGCTGCTGTTCGCGGCGGTGCACGGACCGGGAAGGATGCTGGCGCTGAACCTGGGATGGCCGGGCAGGGCGTGAGGCCGAGACCGCCAGTCTCGGCCGATGCGGCCCAGGCCGGTCTGGGTTCACATCTGGTCGTTATAGGCCTCTTTCATCTGGCCCACCATGCGGGCCAGTTTCGAAAAGGAGGGTATGTCCGCTTCCGGCTGACACTGGTTGGCCAGTTCCAGCAGCCTGATGGGAAAATTGACGGCGTCCCTGCTCGACGACGACATGCCTTCGGATCGTTCCTCGCTGGTCTCGCTGGCTTCGGCTTTGCGCAAGGCGATGTCGATTTCCTCGGCCGACAGCACCCCCTTTCGGACAAGGGCGTGGTTGATGGCGGCGATGGCCATCAGCAGACCTTCGATTTGCAGATTGGCGACGTTCATGGTTTTGCTCCCATTCGATGGATTCCAAACGCATGAAGGCCTATTCCGATCCGGATGACGGTGCGATGGTCCCTTGATCGGGCGGCTGACGTTCCATCGGGCGCGCCGCGATGGAGCCGCGTGTCCGCGATGCCTTGTGCGGGAAAAGAGACTATACTGGCGCGGGCCGGGTAGGAAGCAGGAGGTGTGTATGCGACTTGCTCTAGCCTTTGGTTTTATCATGGCGATGACGACGGCCGCGTCCGCCGGCATGACGATGACGTTCGAATGGGGGCCGACAGCCAAGTGTTTTGATCCGAAATCGCCGCCGATAACACTCTCGGGCGTTCCCGCCGGGACGAAGACCCTGGCGTTCAGGATGACCGACCTGGACGCGCCCGACTTCAAGCATGGCGGTGGGCAGGTGGCCTTCGCTGGCCAGAAAACCTTGCCCTACGGAACCTTCAGCTATCGCGGGCCATGCCCGCCCAAACCGCATACCTACGAGATCTCGGCGAGGGCGCTCGATGGCACAGGTAAGATCCTCGCCACGGCGAAGGCGCGAAAGCGTTTTCCGTGACACGGGAGCGCAATGGCGTCGACGGGGCCGGATCCATCATTCGGGATCGTGCGCCATCTCGCCGGTTTGACGCAATCCGGGCGGAAACCGGCCGCGCACTTTTCCCGGGCTGCTGAAAGGCCGGCATGCATGTCAGACTCGGATCACGCCGGTTCGACGTGATGTGAATTTTTTCCTAGGAAATCGTTGACCGGCTGAGGGCAGCCATGTTACATATTTGGCCATGGTGCTGATTTGCGCCAATGACCCGCCGCCGAGGCGGGTTTTGTGTTTCTGGCGCTTTGCGGCCTCGGCTGCAATTTGTGCGCCAGCGCTCTACCGCGCCCCCCTCTGTCCTGCCGGACATCTCCCCCACAGGTGGGGAGATGGCCGTCATCCCGGCTTTCGCCAATCGCCCAGGCCGCCAGATCGGGCGAGGCGCCCGAACTGCAATTCCCCCCAGAAGGGGAGGCAGGACAGAGGGGGGCGCGACAGAACTTCTGCGAGATGTGAGAACCCTCATGCCACGTTACGCCACCATCATCACCGACGATGACGGCCGCGAGGTCGTCAGCGCCATTGGCGAGTTCGAGGGCGCGGCGCCGCAGGCGCGCCTGGGCCGTATCGAGCCGGTCGCACCCGGCGTGCTGATCGGCATGGTGCGGGACGCGGCCGGTGGCTTTTGCTTTGCGCAACCGGGCAGCGGCGCGCGCCTCGCTGGCCTTACCCTGGCGGGGCTCAGGGCCCGAACCAAGGCGACGAAGCCCGCCGGGACGGCAAAGCCGAGGAAGCCCAGGAAGAAGCCCGCCCGATCGAGGAAACCGGCAAGGCGGGTGCCGAAGGCGGGCAGGGCGGTCTCCGCCAGCGATACCGCAGTAAACGCGATGGGCGAGGCCAATGGCTGATGAAGTCGCCGCCAGGCCGGCACGGCGCAAGGCAAGGCGTAAATCCGTCGCCAACCCGGCCTCTGCCCCAAAGTCCCGCCCCAAGCGGACGAAGAAAACGCTCGGCGATGATTTCCTGACCGCGGTGCGGGCCGATTTCCGCGCGCACGGCGCCGGCGTCATCGCCGAGGTGCGGGCCGACAAGCCGGACCAGTATCTGAAGATCGTGCTTTCGGTGCTGCCCAAGGATTTCGATGTTGCCGTCAACCAACTGGATGCCCTGAGCGATGAGGAGATCCGCAACCGCATCCGCGCCCTCGAGGCGGTCGTCAAACCGTTCCTCGAGGAGCCAGCTGATCTCGGCCCGGACGGAATATCTGGCGCTGCTGGCGGAGCTTGACCGCCGTCGCCGCAATAATCAATTAGCGACTTATGCGCCGTACAGACGCCAGGCGGAATTTCACGCGGCAGGCGCGCAAAACCGCGAAAGGCTGTTCATGGCCGGCAACCAGCTCGGCAAGACCCGGGCCGGCGGTGCGGAATGGGCGATGCACCTGACCGGCCGCTACCCGCGCTGGTGGCAAGGCAAGGTTTTCGATACGCCGGTCCGCCTGTGGGCCGCGGGCGTGACCGGCGAAGGCACGCGCGACAACCCGCAGCGCGTGCTTGTCGGCCCGCCGCAGCAGCAGGCGGCCTGGGGCACGGGCATGATCCCGGCCGATGCCATTGCCGACACCATCATGGGCCGCGGCGCGCCGGGCGCCCTCGACAGCGTCGTGGTGCGCCATGGCGGTGGCGGCGATTTGCAGGCGGGCGAGAGCGTGCTGTCATTCAAGAGCTTCGAAAAAGGCCGCGAGAAATGGCAGGGCGAAACGCTGCACGGCGTCTGGTTCGACGAAGAACCGCCGCTCGACATCTATTCCGAAGGGCTGACGCGCACCAATGCGACGGGCGGCATCACCATCGTCACCTTCACCCCGCTGCTCGGCATGAGCGACGTGGTGCTGCTGTTTTTGTCGGCGGGTGAGGTGGAGAAGATGGGCAAGGGGTGAACGCTCTCTTCCTTCTTCCCTTGTGGGAGAAGGTGGCCTCGCGAAACGAGGTCGGATGAGGGGTGTTCCAGCTTGGCAAGGACGGCGATCCGTCACCCACCCCTCATCCGTCTCGGCGCTGCGCGCCGATCCACCTTCTCCCACAAGGGGAGAAGGCAAAGTGCTGCCGCGCCAACCGCAAAAAATAACGCCTTCACAGAGCGATACAGCCAAGGCTTAGCAAGCTGATTCCGGAACTCCCCATGTCCCGTCACGTCACCTTCATGACCATTGACGACGCCGCTCACTACAGCGCCGAGCAGCGCGCCGCGATCGTCGCCGCCTATCCCGAGCATGAGCGCGAGGCGCGGGCGCGCGGCATTCCGGTGCTGGGTTCGGGCCGCATCTTTCCGGTGGCCGAGGCGCTGATCGCCTGCGAGCCGTTCCGGCTGCCGCGCTACTGGCCGCGCATCGGGGCGCTCGATTTCGGCTGGGACCATCCCTCGGCCGCGGTCGAGCTCGCCTGGGATACGGAGGCCGATGTCGTCTATGTCACCAAGGCCGCCAGAGCCTCGCAGCAAACACCGGCCATGCAGACGCTGACGCTGAAGCCCTGGGGCGAATGGCTGCCATGGGCATGGCCGCGCGACGGCCGCCGCAAAACGCTGGAGGGCGCGGGCACCGCGCTGGCCAAGCAATATGCCGCGCATGGGCTCAACATGCTGCCCGGCCACGCCCGCTTTCCCGACGGCTCGGTCTCGGTCGAGGCCGGTCTCATGGAGATGCTCGACCGCATGCAATCCGGCCGCTTCAAGGTGTTTTCCACGTTGATGGACTGGTTTGAGGAGTTCAGGCTTTTCCATCGCAAGGACGGTCAGGTCGTAAAACTGCGGGACGATTTGATGGCCGCGACACGCTACGGCGTGATGATGCTGCGCGAAGCGGTGGTCGATCCCTCGGAATTCAAGGCGGCGCGGCGCAAGGCGGGGCAGAGCGATCCGCTGGGGCCGTTTCGGTAAGGGCGGGCTCTCCACGCACAGGGTCCTTCTCGAGCTCGACCCAGCGTAGCGTCCCCTCAGGTCGCGCCATGAATCCTATGGTCCGCGCGCGTCGCTTCGCTCCTTGCTCTGCTCAGGGCTGACCAAGGCAATGCGCCGCTGACATCTGTCATCCCGGCACGCGATTCGCCGCTCTCTCCAAAATCCCAATCCGACAACCCCCAAGAACGCAGCGTCGGCGTGCGCGATCCGGCCGTGCCGCGATCGCCGGCGCCGCGCGCCCTTTTTTCAAAACCAGTTTGGGCAGGCAACGCCAATGGTACACATCATACCTCTCTCCGTTGGCCAGCGCCGGCGCGATGCGGGCAACGCGACGGCATATGCCGACGCTGCGCCGGCGGGCGGGACGCCGCCTCCGCTCGACGGCTATTGGCAGGCTGTTGCCGAGCACTATGAGCGGCGCCAGGCGCAGCAGCAGGCCTTCGACACCGAGATCGCGGCCCACAGGCTGGACGGCGAGATCGCCAGGACCGAGGCCGATGCCGTGGCCAACGCACCGGCCGATGGCGCCGGCCTGCACGACGCCGTCTACGGCCAGGTCAATCCGCACACCGGCCAGGTGGTGAAGACCGGGCAGTTCGACACGCTGTTCGACACCTTCGTGAAGCAGGCGCCGCCTGAAGTGGGTGCCGGCCTTGCCAGCCGCAAGGAAGCGCTGCGCGACGCGGGCTCCACGCGCATGGCGATGCAGCAACTCCAGCGCCGCAAGCAATATGAACAGGACCAGTGGTTTAAGGTCGAAACCGCCGAGCTCAACACCATCGCGCAAAGCGATCCCAACGACACCGCCGCTTTCGACGCCACCCGCCAGACCGGTCTCGATCTTCTCGCCAAGATGAACCTCGATCCGCAGATCAGGCTGCAGGCGGAAGCCGCATGGCGCGCCAGCACCGCGAAGGCGCGCATGCAAGCGCTGATCGCGCAGGACCCGCGCCGCGCCGCCGAGATGCTGAGCGCGATACCGGTGGCGAGCGACCCGCAGGCCGGTGACACTCGCGGCGGTTTGTCGTCTGATGACATTCGGCGGTTGGTCGGCCAGGCGCACACCGCGACAGTGAGCCGACTGGTCGAAACGCGCGCCAATATCGACCTCGCATCGCAGAATGCCCCGGATGCGATCGCCAATGCGGGCAACTATTCCGGCGCAATGCCAAGCTCCACGAATTTCGTGGACGTTTACGGCGAGGAGGAGGGTGGCAAGCGCTACCAGGAGTTCAGTCGAAAGATTGACGCTGGTCGCCAAGCCTTCGGCATGCGCACCATGCCGAACCAGGCGATCCACGCGGCGTTGCGCGATGCCGAGCCTGGCCCTGGAAGTTCCGACGAAGACCACCTCCGATATCAGGTTACGGCTGCTGCTACCCTCAAGACTCTGCGCGAGAGGCGGGCAGATCCTGCGGGCTATGTTCGCGAAGTCTTTCCCAATATCGACGCCGCGTGGAGCGACGTCACTGGCCAAGCCGGCAAGTCAGAGATTAACAATCGGGAGGCATACAATCGGGCGATCGCCCTCTCTGTTGCTGCGCAACTGCAACTGGGTATCGAGGATCCTCAACCTCTACCAGCGGCTGTTGTCCAAAGCATCGCCGACGACTTCAGCAGGAACGATAGACCGCAGGCTGATAGGGCCGCCGTCCTAAGTGACCTTCTGGCGGCAGCGCCCGACCCAGGGACCCGGAAAGCCTTATCTCTGCAATTAGACCGAGCTGGCCTTTACCAACCAGCCGAGATCGATCCGATCACCACTGCCGCGACAGGGCAGCAATCGCCTACTTCGGCGAGCGCCGACGAGCCCAAGTCCGCATTTCGACAGGCCGCGGAGGACTTCGGCAACTATCTCAGCGAGGGTTTCGAATCCCTGGGCCGAGCGCCGCACGACATTGGGCTGGCTCTCCGGGACCTGCGCGATTCCCCTTTGGATTTCCTTGAGCAGCTGCCCGCCACCCCTGGCTCAGGGGCGGTCGCCGAAGGGCGCCTGGCATCGGAGGTGGTCGGCGAAGCCGTTGCAAAAGGCTTGGCCATCGTCCGCAGCAGGACCGGCAGGTTTGGCAAGCCCCTGGAGGAGTTTGCAACAAGCGGTTCGCGCGCCACATCAGAGCTTGCCGCCGAGGGGACGATTGCTCGCCAAGCCGCCGAGACGAAGTCTCTGATCAAAGCAGCAGAAGATGCCGCCTACCGTGTGAGCATGGGCGCCAAACCCGACAAGGCTGAGCTTCTTCAGATCATAAAGTCGATTGCAAGAGACCCTTCTAAGGTAAAGTATCCAGGAGCATCATTGGGGAGGGCTGCTTCCAAAAATTACCGTAAAACATTTCTTGATGCGAACCCGAATCTGGAAGGAGAAGTTGTCGTACACCATGCTGCGGAGCGGCAGGTGTGGGAAAGATATCCAGACCTTTTTGCTGCAGATGAAATGCACTCTCTTCAAAATCTTAGAGGTATCCCAAAAGGACTAGATAGCCTTTTGCACAAGATCGTTTTTCGATTCGAGTGGGATCAATTTTACGAGGCGCACCCCGAGGCAACCCGTCGGCAAGTGCTGGACTACGTGACTTATATCGATCAGAAATATGGACATCTGTTCAATCCCCCGATAGGTGAGTGATGCAATACTTTAGAATACGGCCGAACGTCGCTGGCGGGATTGGCAAAAACACCGTTCTCGACCGGAGCGTCCACCCGCCAGTCGTGACCAGGCTTCACTATGTGGTAGAGGGCTGGTTCGGCGATGTGATCGTTGCGACATTCCCCTGTTTTCTCGTCACTCAGGACACCCAGCGCGCACTGCAGAAGATGGGCTTTTCAGGTGCAACGTTCGCCGACGCTGAGGTGACTATCTCGGAAGAGTGTCAAGAGGATCAACCTGGGTTGGAGCTGCCACCCTTTGTCTGGCTGAAAGTAAACGGCAAGGCCGGGCGCGACGACTTCGGGATCGCGGTACCCTTTCGCCTGGTCATTTCGGAACGCATTCTTGACCTGTTTGAATCGTTGGGCATTCCGTTTGCGGTGGTTGAGCCCTACGATGGCTAAGTAGCAATTGGACCAGTTGCCGTGGTTCGAGGAGTTCAGCTTTTCCATCGCAAGGATGGTTAGGCAGCCGCGCGTCGATTTGATGCCCGCGACCCCCTACGGTGGGATGATGCTGCGCGAAGCGGTGGTCGATCCGGGGGAATCCAAGGCAGGACGCAAACGGGCTGTCGGGCAGAGCGACCCGCCGGGCGCGTCTCGGTAGGGAACTACTTCATTTCGTCATTCGGGCTTGACCCGAGAATCCATGCTGGGATCTCCAGCACCTCAATCACCCCTATCAGATTCCGCAGCGTGGTGGCGTCCCCTCAGGTCGCGCCATGAATCCTACTGTCCGCGCGCGCCGCTTTGCTCCTTGCTCTGCTCAGGGCTGACCAAGGCAATGCGCCGCTGATATCTGTCATCCCGGGACGCACTTCGCCGCTCTCTCCAAAATCCTCAATCCGACAACCCCCAAGAACGCAGCGTCGGCGTGTGCGCGATCTGGCCGTGCCGCGATGGCCGGCGCCGCGCGTCCTTTTTTCAAAACTAGTTTGGGCAGGCAACGCCAATGGTACACATC
>NZ_VFVC01000060.1:0-23854 GCF_006441575.1 Mesorhizobium sp. B2-4-12 | reverse complement strand
CCTTCAAGCCCCATCTGCCGCCCGGCCAATACGTCCCTTGACACCCCTCCGAAGCAGATGTGTGCGCACGCTAGCCCGCAGGGGGAGAAGGAAGAGGCGCCTCTACCCCACCTTCACGAGCACGGCGCTTTCGAATTCCAGCACCTTGTCGCCGGTCGAATCGAAGGCATCCGAACGCAGCGCCAGCAACTGCCAACCGGGGCGTGAAGTGATCGGCCGGTGGGAAACAGCGGTGCGGGTGAAAGTCACCGTCTCGCCGGCATAGACCGGCTTCAGCCATTTCAGGTTCTTGAAACCAGGCGAGGGACCGAACTCCGGCACCGGGCCAGGACCGTTCCAGCCTTCGGCGTCCATGCGGGTTTCCAGATTCAGCTTCATCCAGGTGGCGGTGGTGTGCCAGCCGGAGGCGCAGAGGCCGCCGAGCACGCTCTTTTTCGCGGCCTCCTCGTCTATATGGAAGATCTGCGGGTCGTATTTGCGGGCGAACGCCTTGATCGCCTCGGCCTCGAATGTATGCGAGCCGAGGGTGACGGTGACGCCGACGCGGAAGAATTCATCGAGAGTCATGCCTGGCTCCCCGCGGCTTCGCGTGTGAGGAACATGACGGAGTTATCGAGCTCGAAGACGCTTTCGCCGCGCTGGTTGACCAGTTCGCTGCGCATGGTGACGAAGCCGAGTTGCGGTTTCGACTTCGACAGCCGCCTGGCGAGAACCACCAGGCTGCCCTTCAGCGTATCGCCGGCCAGCACCGGCTTCTTCCATTTGACCTGATCGACGCCGGGCGCGCCCTGGCAGGTGGAGTCCAGCAGGAAGGCATCGCACAGCATGCGCATGAACATGGCGCAGGTGTGCCAGCCCGAAGCCGACAGGCCGCCGAGGATGCTTGCCTTGCCTGCGGCCTCGTCGAGATGCATGGGCTGGGCATCGAATTCGCTGGCGAATTCGATGATCTCGGCAGCGCTCACCTGTTTAATGCCGAGGTCGAACGAGGTCCCTTCGATGAAGTCCTCATAGGCCCATGTCTTCGCGGTCATGGTCTGGAATCCGGTTGCGGAACGCGCGATCCGCGCGGATCGGCAAATCCGGATGCAGGGCGCGGGCGTTTTGGTCAAGCCCTTTTCTGGTGTGCCAGGCTTGGGAGCGGCCGGCGCCGGCGCTCAGAGCCAGCCGCGGCGGCGGAAGTACCAGAAGGGCAGGATCGCCGACAGGATCATCAGGCCAATGGCGAAGGGATAGCCGAGCTGCCATTTCAGCTCGGGAATGACGTCGAAATTCATGCCGTAGATCGAGGCGACCAGCGTCGGCGGCAGGAAGATGACGGCGGCGACCGAGAAGATCTTGATGATGGCGTTCTGCTCGATCGAGATCATGCCGAGCGTGGCATCGAGCAGGAAGGAGATCTTCTGCGACAGGAAGGTGGCGTGGTCGGCGAGCGACAGCACGTCGCGCGACAAGGTCTTGATACGGGCGCGGACATCCTTGCTCATCTTGGTCTGGGTGGCGACATGGGCGAGGAAGCCGGCCAACCGCTGCAGCGAGATCAGGCTGTCGCGCACGGAAGAGGCGATGTCTTCCTTGCGGCCGATGGCTTTCAGCAGTTCCTGGAAGTCTCGGTTGCGCTTCGACACCTTGGTCGAGCGCGCTTCGAAAATGTCGCGCGAGATCGCCTCCACGTCGCGGCCGGCGCGTTCGAGTATATCGGCCAGGCGATCGACGATCGCTTCCAGCAGGCCAATCAGGATGGTGTCGCCGCTGGTGCAGCCCATCGCCACCTTCTCGGCGCGCAGCGGAAAGGTCTTGAACGCCTTCGGCTCGTGGTAGCGAACGGTGATCAGCCTGTTGCCGGAGAGCGCGAAGGTGACCGGCGACATCAGGGGATCGTCGACTTCAGTCTGGGCGGGCAGGGTGGCGGTCATGAAGTAGGCGCCGTCCTCGATATAGAGGCGGCTGGAAATCTCGATCTCCTCCATCTCCTCGCGGGTCGGGATGGCGATGCCGAGCCAGCTCTCGATGGTGGTTTCTTCTTCCTTGGTCGGGTTGATCAGATCTGCCCAGACGATCTTGTCACCATTGGCGAGGAGATCGTCGGTAAGGCGCAGGCGATCATTGTCGACGACGAAAGCCTTGATCATCGCAAGATCTCCCCTGCTAGGATTAAAGGGCGTTGGATTGACACTTCGTGTCGGATTGCACGGTTCCTCGTCCCATGCGCCGAGCGTGCGCTCGCCGCTTAGACCCCTGACATGACAAAATCAAGACGAGCCCGGACTGGAGCCGGGCCGGCATCGCCCGCTCGGAAAAACGCGTCCAGCAGCCGGTACCAGGAAAGCTTCGCCGGCTCGGCTTGCGGCGGTCCGTATCGTTCAAACCGCCTCTGAACGGCGGTCCGCAGGCGAAGATCGAACGTCACGCGCCACGAGCGGCGTGACGTTCGTCAGATCAAGTATTAAACTTGAACAGCATCACGTCGCCGTCCTGGACGACATATTCCTTGCCCTCGTCGCGCGCCTTGCCGGCTTCCTTGGCGGCCACTTCGCCGCCCAGCGTGACATAGTCATTGTAGGCGATGGTCTGGGCGCGAATGAAGCCGCGTTCGAAATCGGTGTGGATGACGCCGGCCGCCTGCGGAGCCTTGTCGCCCTTGTGGATGGTCCAGGCGCGGGTTTCCTTCGGTCCGGCGGTGAAATAGGTGATGAGCTGCAACAGCTCGTAGCCGGCGCGAATGACCTTGTTGAGGCCCGGCTCGTCGAGACCGAGCGAGGACAGGAATTCCATCTCCTCCTCATCGCTGAGCTGGGCGACTTCGGCCTCGATCGCGGCCGAGATGACGACGGTGCGGGCGCCTTGCGCGGTCGCCATTTTCTCGACGGCCCTTGTGTGCTCGTTGCCGGTGGCGGCGTCGGCCTCGGCGACGTTGCAGACGTAGAGCACGGGGTGCGAGGTCAGCAGGTTTAGGCCCTGCAGGATGCGCAGGTCCTCGGCCGAAATGCCCTTGAGCAGGATGCGGGTCGGCTTGCCGGCCTGCAGCAGCTCGAGCGCGGCCTCCATCATCGGCAGCACTGACGTCGCGTCCTTGTCCTTGGCTGAGGCGCGCTTGCGGATCTGCACGATGCGGCGCTCCAGGCTGTCGAGGTCGGCGAGCATCAGCTCCGTCTCGACCGTCTCGGCGTCGGCGACGGGGTCGATGCGGCCCTCGACATGGGTGATGTCGTCATCCTCGAAGCAGCGCAGCACGTGCACGATGGCGTCGACCTCGCGGATGTTGGCGAGGAACTGGTTGCCCAGCCCTTCGCCTTTGGAGGCGCCGCGCACCAGGCCGGCAATGTCGACGAAGGAGATGCGGGTCGGGATGATCTCCTTCGACTTGGCGATCTCGGCGATCTTCTGCAGGCGCGGATCGGGCACCGCCACCTCGCCGGTGTTCGGTTCGATGGTGCAGAACGGATAGTTGGCGGCCTGCGCCGCCGCCGTCCTGGTCAACGCATTGAAAAGCGTCGACTTGCCGACGTTGGGCAAGCCAACGATGCCGCATTTGAAACCCATTTTCGTCCAGTCCTATCGGGAAATCGAAATTTGATGAGGGCTATGGGGGTAGGGGTGAGGAACGTCAAGCCCTGTAACGCCCGGGACGTCTGAGGCTCAGTCCTTGCCGCCGAATAGCTTTTTCAGCATGGCGGCCATCGGGCCCGTTTCAGGCAGCTTGGCAGGCGCCTGCTGCTGCCGCGCCTGGCGGATGTGGCTCTGCTGTTTTGGCGGTTGCTTCTGCGCCGGCTTGTCCGGCTCGGCCGCGGCCTTGCCCTGGACGGCGAGCGCTGCCTTGTTCATGAAGCCGGATTCGTCGCCCTTGACGATCATGGCGGCATTGTCGGCGATTGCGTCGAGCAGCGGCTCCAGCCATTCGCGGTCGGCCTTGGCGAAATCGCCGAGCACATGGTGCTGGACCATTTCCTTGACGCCGGGATGGCCGACGCCGATGCGCACGCGACGATAGGTGTTGCCGACATGGCCGTCGATCGAGCGGATGCCATTGTGGCCGCCGGCGCCGCCGCCGGTCTTGATGCGCAGCTTGCCCTCGGCAAGGTCGATCTCATCGTAGAAGACGGTGAGCGCGGACGGTTCGAGCTTGTAGAAGCGCAGCGCCTCGCCGACCGACTGGCCGGACAGGTTCATGAAAGTCTGCGGCTTGATCAGGATGATCTTTTCGCCGCCGAGCGTGCCCTCGGCGATCAGGCCCTGGAATTTCTTCGACCAGGGCGAAAAGGAATGGCGGCGGGCGATAGCGTCCGCCGCCATGAAGCCGACATTGTGGCGGTTGCTGGCGTACTTCGCGCCCGGATTGCCGAGTCCTGCAAACAGCAGCATCGTCAGCTCCGGGCGGGAAAGACTTACTTCTCTTCGGCGGCAGGAGCCGCTTCAGGGGTCTCAGCCTCGGCCGTCTCTTCCGTCTCTGGCTTCATCGCCGCCGAACCGGCGATGGTCGCGATGGTGAAATCGCGATCGGCGATGACGGGCTTGACGCCCGCCGGCAGCTTGACCGCCGAGATGTGGATCGAATCGCCGATATCGGCGCCGGTGAGATCGACGGTGATGAATTCCGGGATCGCATTGGCCGGGCAGTGGAACTCGACCTCGTGACGCACGATGTTGAGCACGCCGCCGCGCTTGATGCCGGGCGACTTGTCTTCATTGATGAAGTGGACAGGCACGTCGACATTGACTTCGGTGTCCTTGCCGATGCGCAGGAAATCCACGTGCATCGGGAAGTCCTTGACCGGGTCGAGCTGGAAGTCCTTCGGCAGGACCTGGATCTTCTTGCCGTCGACATCGATCGTGGCAACCGTGGTCAGGAACCCGCCGCCATGAATCTTGTAGTAGATGTCCTTGTAGGTGAGAGCGATCGCCAGGGGAGGCTGCTTGTCACCGTAAATTACCGCAGGCACTTTACCGTTGCGGCGAACTGCACGGGCGGACCCCTTACCGACCTGTTCGCGCGCTTCGGCCTTGAGCTCGTAAGCATCGTGGCTCATGGCACTTCCTTTCGTGTTGTTCTGGAGCGCCTACGGTTGGCGATGTGCCGAGCCGTAAACGTCGAAAGCCGCCGGACCTCGATGCCCGAATGCCGGAAACCGCAGCGAGCGGATCTTTGTTCGGGATCACAAGGGGAAGGCAGCCTTCCGCCGCGTTGCCTCCAAGGGTGTCTACGCGGGTGGCGGCTCTATAGCGGAAGGCGGCGGGGGGTGCAAGCCATGGCTGGAGAGGCTGGCTACTGGTCGCCGGTCAAGGCATCGCGCAACGCCTGGACTTGCCGGTTGAGGGCGTTGAGCTCGGCGAGCGTCATGCCTGAGCGCTCGATCAGGGTTTCGTTCAGGCAGTTGCACCGGACAAGCAGGGCGCGCCCCGCGGCGCTCAGGTCGACCTGAACCTGGCGCTCGTCGGTCCGGCTGCGCTGGCGGGTCACCAGTCCGGCCTGCTCCATCCGCTTCACCAGCGGCGTGATGGTGCTCGATTCCAGGGCGAGCCGGTCCGCAATCGTGCCGACCGACATGCCGTCGGCTTCACCCAGGGCGTTGAGCACCAGATATTGCGGATAGGTGATGCCCATCTCGTTCAGCATGGGTTTATATGTGCGGTTGATGGCCATGCTCGTGGCATAAAGCGTGAAGCAGAGCTGATTGTCCAACGGGAGACGCACGACGCATTCCTTGTTTTGCAACTTACGGGTTAAGTACCACGAAAATGATATCGCGATACATATTTTTGTGGACAGGGGGTGTGAACCGCGTTAGGAGTCAGTATCGCGATATTGATTATTGCGATAACAAGCGAAGGGAAATTGAGATGACAATGCAGACCAAGTCCGGCTCGGGCAGCGGCACGATCACCACCAAGGATGGCACGGAGATCTATTACAAGGACTGGGGAACTGGTCAGCCCATCGTTTTCCACCATGGCTGGCCATTGAGCAGCGACGACTGGGATGCCCAGATGCTGTTCTTCCTGTCGAAGGGCTACCGCGTCATCGCCCATGACCGGCGCGGCCATGGTCGCTCGACCCAGACGGATATCGGCAACGAGATGGACACCTATGCGGCCGATGTCGCTGAACTTGTCGCCCATCTCGACCTCAAGGACGCCATCCATGTCGGCCACTCGACCGGCGGTGGCGAGGTGGCGCGCTACGTCGCGAAGTACGGCTCGGGCGGCCGTGTCGCCAAGGCGGTGCTGATCGGCGCGGTGCCGCCGATCATGCTCAAGACGCCGGCCAATCCCGGCGGCCTGCCGATCGAGGTGTTCGACGGTTTCCGCTCCGCCCAGGCAGCCAACCGCGCCCAATTCTTCCGCGACGTCCCGGCCGGTCCGTTCTATGGCTTCAACCGTCCGGGCGCCGAGGTTTCGCAAGGGGTCATCGACAATTGGTGGCGCCAGGGCATGATGGGCGGCACCAAGGCGCATTATGATTGCATCAAGGCCTTCTCGGAAACCGACTTCACCGAGGACCTCAAGAAGATCGACGTGCCGGTGCTGGTCATGCATGGCGACGACGACCAGATCGTTCCCATCGCCGACTCGGCGCTGCTGACTATCATGCTGCTCAAGAAGGGCGAGCTCAAGGTCTACAAGGGTTACCCGCACGGCATGGCCACGACCCATGCCGACGTCATCAACGCCGACCTGTTGGCCTTCTTCAAGTCGTAAGGTCTTCCGGACCAAACAGAAAGAGCACCCGCCAACCGTAGGGTGCTCTTTCGCGGACAGAACGCGAATGGTCTAACCCATTGCTTTCACGCAATTCCGGACGGAAAACCGCTACGCACTTTTCCTGAAATTGCTCTAAGAGGCGGCTTCCATGGTCCGGGCTTCCCTCATGTTGGGCAGGAACACCGTCAGCAGCCCCAGGAACGGCAGGTACGAGCAGATCTGGAAGACGAAGTCGATGCCCTTCATGTCGGCGACGACGCCGAGCACGGCGGCCGCGATGCCGCCCACGCCGAAGGCGAAGCCGAAGAAGATGCCGGCGATCATGCCGACGCGGCCCGGCACCAGTTCCTGCGCGAAGACAACGATGTTGGAGAAGGCCGATGACAGGATCAGCCCGATCAGCACCGTCAGCACCATCGTCCATTCCATGTTGGCGTAGGGGAGCGCAAGCGTGAAGGGCAGCACGCCGACGATCGAGAACCAGATCATCGCCTTCTGTCCGTAGCGGTCGCCGAACGGGCCGCCGAGCAGAATGCCCAGCGCCGAGGCGCCGAGGAACAGGAACAGCATCACTTGACTCATCTGCACCGACACGCCGAACTTATGGATGGAATAAAAAGTGTAGTAGCTGGCGAGGCTGGCGATATAGGCGTTCTTGGTCAACACAAGCAGCGTCAGCACCGCCAGCGCCCACATCACCTTGCGGCGGGGGAATGGCGAGACGAAACTTGGCGCCTTGCGGATGCCCTGCGCGGCGCGCAGACGGCTGTACCAGCCGCCGACCTGCCACAAGATGAAGATGCCGATCAGAGAGCCGCCGGTGAACCAGGCGATGCTGGTCTGGCCGAAAGGCACGACGATGAAGGCGGCAAGCAGGGGCCCCATGGACTGGCCGAAATTGCCGCCGACCTGAAAGAGCGACTGGGCCAGGCCAAACCGGCCGCCGGACGCGAAGCGGGCGATGCGCGAGGATTCGGGATGGAAGATCGCCGAGCCGATGCCGATCAGCGAGGCGCCGATCAGGAGCAGGTAGTAGTGCCCGGCATAGGCCAGCACGACCAGGCCGATCAGCGACGCGGCCATGCCGGAGGGCAGGGAGTAAGGCATCGGCCGCTTGTCGGTGATCATGCCGATGATCGGCTGCAGCAGCGATGCCGTCACCTGGAAGGTGAAGGTCAACAGGCCGATCTGCCAGAAGTCGAGGCCGTAATTGTCTTTCAGAAGCGGATAGATCGCCGATAGCAGCGACTGCATGATGTCGTTGATGCAATGGCAGAGGCTCACCGCCAGAATGACGGTGAAGGCCGTCGCCTGGGCTGAAACGTGACTGGGGCTCGCGGGTGTCGCGACGCTGCTCGCTGTCGTATCGGTCAAGATAGGCTCCGTAGTCTTTTTGGCGGCAGAGCCGCAGGACTGACGCGGCGGGGCTTTCCCGCCCCGCAGCGGTAAACGTAGCGGGACGCTCCCGCAGGGCAGCCTTATAAGCCGGTTGCCAGGCTACTTCTTTCGTGGTTTGGTCCAATAGTTTCGCGAGTGGGCCAGCTGAGCATGATGATGCCGAACGGTAAGGAGCTTTTTGGCGCCGGTCGGACCGATCTCGAGCGATTGCACGGGTTGCGTTGGCAGTGGCTGGAGCAGGCGGTTGGACCGGCGGTGGTCTTGCCGACCGAATATCCGGATGGCTACCATGTGCCGCATCATCACCACAGCCGCAGTCAGTTGCTGCATGCGCTGGTGGGCGTCGTGCTGGTGACGACGCGGCACGGGCGCTGGATGGTGCCGCCCGACCATGCAATGTGGATTCCGGCCGGCATCGAACATTCCGTCGAGATGCTGGGCGATGTCTCGATGCGCTCGGTCTATGTCGTGCCGCAGGCGATTCCCGGCCTGCCGGAAGGCATGCGCGTGGTCGGCATCACCGACCTGATGCACAGCCTGATCGTGGAATCCGAGAAGCTGCCGCAAGGCGGCGAACTGGAAGGGCGCGGCGGCCTGATCATGAACCTTCTGCTGCATGAGATTCCGCAGCTGCCGGAACGGCCACTGGGCCTGCCGTTCCCGTCCGATCCCAAACTGGCGGCGCTCTGCCGGCGCTTTGTCGCGGCACCCTCGCCACACGCAACGATCGACGAATGGGCCGATGCCGTCGGCATGAGCCGGCGCTCCTTCACGCGCGCCTTCCAGCGTCAGACCGGATTGTCGCTGTCGACATGGCGGCAGCAGGCCTGCCTGTTCGCGGCGCTGCCGCGGCTGGCCGATGGCGAGCCGATCACCAGGGTGGCGCTCGATCTCGGCTATGACAGCGTGCCGGCTTTCATCACCATGTTCAAGCGCATGCTCGGCTCCTCGCCGCGTGGCTACATGCGCGGTGCCCGTGACAGCGGGGAAAGCCCGCGGCGGATGGTACCCGGTGCCGGAACCAGATTGCCGCCGCCGGGAGGTTAATCGAACAGGCTCGACACCGATTCCTCGGTCGCCGTGCGCGAGATGGCTTCGCCGATCAGGTCGGCGATCGAGATGACGCGGATGTTGGGGGCATCGAGCACGGCCTGGGTCGGCTGGATGGAATCGGTGATCACCAGTTCCTGCAACTTCGAGCCGCTGATGCGGGCGACCGCGCCGCCCGAGAGCACGCCGTGGGTGATATAGGCGGTGACGCTGGTGGCGCCGTTGGCCAGCAGCGCATCGGCGGCATTGCACAGCGTGCCGCCGGAATCGACGATGTCGTCGATCAGCAGGCAGTCCTTGCCGGCGACCGCGCCGATGATGTTCATGACTTCCGATTCGCCCGGGCGCTCACGGCGTTTGTCGACGATGGCGAGTTGCGCGTCGAAGCGCTTGGCCAGCGCACGCGCGCGCACCACGCCGCCAATATCGGGCGATACCACCACGACATTGCCGAGTTGCTTGTATTTCGCCTTCACGTCGCGGGCCATCACCGGTACCGAGAACAGATTGTCGGTCGGGATGTCGAAGAAGCCCTGGATCTGGCCGGCATGAAGGTCCAGCGTCAAAACCCGGTTGACGCCGGCGCGGGTGATCATGTTGGCCACCAGCTTGGCCGAGATCGGCGTGCGGCCGGAGGCGCGGCGATCCTGCCTTGCATAGCCGAAATAGGGAATGACCGCCGTGATGCGCCGGGCCGACGAGCGCATGAAGGCGTCGATCATGATGAGCAGTTCCATCAGGTGATCGTTGGTCGGGAATGAGGTCGACTGCAGGATGAAGACATCCTCGCCGCGCACGTTTTCCTGGATTTCGACGAAGATTTCTTGGTCGGCGAAGCGCCTGACACTGGCCTTGCCCAGCGGGATGTTGAGATAGCGGGCGACCGCTTCGGCCAGCACCCTGTTGGAATTGCCCGCGAAGAGTTTCATGCACCGTTCCTGGTGGAGGGTGGAGAGGCCTGACGGACTCTCCTGTACCTTTTAACCGGGCTTTTAGCGGCCCGCGCTGGTATTGCAAGCGCCGAGATCGGGAATCCGCCGGCTAAGCTCAAGAAAGCTGTTGGGCATCGCCGGCTGGCAACATCTCAACTCGCCTTGCCGCTAAGAAACGCCGCGAACTGGTCGATGGTCTGGTCGGCGATCGCCTGCATGGTGGCGGGCGAGACCGCCTTCCAGCTGTCGGCGCTCCCGCTGTTGCCGGAGTTGACCGCAGGCGCCTTCATCTGGCCGTTGATACGGTGCAGGCGGTTGCCGGAGGGGTCGTAGATGTCCCAGACATAGATGACGGTGGTGTCCTTGCCCTCCGAGATCGCCGAGAAATAGCCCTTGAGCACATGGGTCGCGGTTTGATCCTGACTGCCGGCAAGCGTGATGCCGCGCTGCTTGGCGCGCGCCTGCAGTTCCGCCGTCAGCGGGGTAGCGGCTTCCACCGAAGCGCCAACGATCGGCGCGATCTGCAGCCGGGTTTTGGCAAGGATGGCGGCGGCCTGTGCGGGCGTGACCGGAGTGGTGGCGGCAGGCGCACCCGCCGTGGTGGCAGGCGCGGCTGATGACGCCGGGACCGAAACACCAGCCGCCGCTCCGCCTTGCGCTGCCGGCGCCGAGGTGGCCGGTGGGGTGATTGCGGAAGGTTCGAGAACGTCCTTTGCGTTGGTGCAGGCCGCCAGAGCCAATGCCACAAGCAATGACACGGTCGTCAGACGCGATCGTCTCATTTGCCTTCTAACTCCTTGGCGAAGAACGCCTCCCATTGTGGTTTCACTGCACGATCAAGTCGAGATCATGGCGGGAGAGCGGCTTCGGCTGGGATTCGGTTGTCAGGTAGGTGCGGCCAAGCGTCATCGCCGTCTCGGTGTCGGAATCCATGATGATCATGTGGGCGAACAGGGTCATGTTCGGCGCGATCGGCTCGGGATTGCCCTGGATGAACATCGGCATGTCCATCCAGGACGGTGTGAAGCGCGCGCCGACCGAATAGCCGCAGGCGTTCAGCCGATGCTTGGTCAGGCCATGCGCCTCCATGGTGCGGGCATGGGCGTCGAAGACGTCGCCGAATGTGTTTCCGGGCGTCATCGCCTTTTCGACGGCGAGAAGCGCGGCGCGCGCCGCGTCGAACAGTTCCTGATGGCGCTTGGAGACCTTTCCGGTCAGCACCGTGCGCATCATCGGCGCATGGTAATGATGGAAGACGCCGGCCCATTCGAGCGTCAGCTGATCATTCTTGGTGAGCTTGCGGCGGCCAGCCTTGTAGCGGCACAGCAGCGCGTCGACACCGGAGCCGATGATGAATTCGTTGGCCGGATAGTCGCCGCTGCCGGCAAAGACGGCGCCCTGCATGGCGGCCAGAATCAGGGCTTCGTCGCCGCCTTGCTTGATCAGCGGCAGGGCCGCGTCCAGCGCGTCGTCGGAGAGGTTGGCGGCCTTCTCGGCCTTGGCGATCTCGGCCGGACTCTTGAACAGGCGCAGCCGTCCGACGATGCCGGATGCGTCGGCGATCTGGCCGAAGGTCTGCAACTGCTCGTCCAGCCGGCGGCCATTGTAGGCGGTCAGCCCGTGGGTGTCGTATTCGACGCCGATACGGGCGCCAAGCAGGTCGAGTTCGTTGAGCAGGTTGCGCAGGTCGACCGCCGGGTTGGCGCCATTGCGGTCGGTCCACAGCACGATGTTATCGATGATCGAGGTCTGGCGTGCCTGGCGCAGATCGGCCGAGCGGGTGAGCAACACCATCGAGCCGTCGGCCTTCACCACCAGGCACTGGAAGAAGCAGAAGCCGAACGTGTCATAGCCGGTCAGCCAGTACATGCTCTCCTGCGCGAACAACAGGATGGCATCGAGCTTCTTCTCGGCCATCTCGATCATCAGCCGGTCGCGCCGCGCGTCAAATTCGGATCGTTCAAAATGCAGCGCCATTATTCCCTCTCCAAAACAATCGCCGAAACCTGCCGGCCATAATCAGGCTCCTTGCGGTGCGTGGTGCGCCGGTAGGAGTAAAAAAGATCTTCCTCGGCATAGGTGCAGCGGCCGAGGCCCTCGGCGGTAACGCCGGCCCTGGTCAGCCGGTCGACCGTGTAGCGGTTGAGGTCGAACATGGCGTGGCCGGCATTGGCGGAGGGTGTGAAATAGGCGGCGTTTTCAGCATCCGCCTCGACGAAGCGGGCGACGAATTCAGGACCGACCTCGTAATTGTCCGGGCCGATCGAAGGACCGAGCACGGCAATGATGTTCTCACGCCGGGCGCCAAGGCTTTCCATGGCAAGAACGGTGTTTTCGAGCACGCCGGTGAAGGCGCCCTTCCAGCCGGCATGCGCCGCGCCGATGATGCGCGCTTGCGCATCGGCAAAGAGCACCGGGCCGCAGTCGGCGGTCGAGGCGCCGATGGCAATGCCGGGCCGGTCGGTGACGATGGCGTCGGCCTTGGGCCGCTCGCCGGCAAAGGGCTCCCGGGCGATTATGACGTCGGGCGAATGGATCTGCCAGGCGGTCAGCAGATGGTTCGCCGGCACGCCCATCCAGGCGGCGACACGGCGGCGGTTCTCGGCGACCAGCGCTTGGTCGTCATCCGATCCGGTGCCGATGTTGAGGCCCTGATAGATGCCGGCCGAGACGCCGCCGACGCGGGTGAAATAGCCGTGGCGGATGCCTTGTGCCTGCGCCTCGTCCAGCAGCGGCGACCGAACAGGATCCGGTTTGGTCTGATTCAGCATGCGGGCGTTGTTGTCCGTATGAGCGGTTTCGTCAAGAAAAAGCGGCCGGCGGTCCGGCCGCTCTTTTACCGGACGGGAGATTGGGAGGGGGAGCGGTGAAAAGTCAATCCGCCATGGCAAAAGGCCGGACGGCGGCGCCGCGCGGCAGGACGGCAAGCACCTTGAACAGCTCGCCCATGGCCTGCGACCCGGCCAGGCGTTCGACATCGCCGGTGATCTTGTCGCGCGCCGCCTGGCTGGCATTGGCGCCAAGCCTGCCGGCACGCTCGAGGATGCCCATGCCAAGCAGGAAATCGCCCTGCGTCGACAGGTGGGCGTCGAAACCGTGCGCGCGCACGGTCGCGGCAAGGGCGGCGAAATCGACATGGGAGGTGAGATCGGCTTCGCCCGGATTGGCCAGCACATCTTCGTGATTGTGCCGGCGCAAGGCCTGCAGCGTGTCGCCGACACCCGGCTGCAGATGGCCGTAGTCGAGGAACAGCCCGGCGCCATTGTCTCGGGCCATGCGCTCGGCGATGGCTGCCATCAGAGCCGTGCGGGCCGGTGCCACTTCGGCGACCGCGCCTTGCGGTGCATTTGCGGCATCGGGAGGCAGCAAAGTCGGATCGACCGAGCCGGCGCCGGCGAAGAAGCAAAGATTGTTCTCATCATCGAGGCCGATCATCCGCTCGCGCCAGCCGGCGCCGGCGCACACGAACTGGCGGATGGGGACGGCGTCGAACAGTTCGTTGCCAACGATCAGCAGCGGCTGATGAGGGAGGGTCTCGATCGTCTCGTGCCACCGAACCGCGAGCGGTGTCGCGGCAAGCGTCTGCTTCTGCACCTCGGCCAGGCGCGGGCTGGTCTCGATCATGGCGAAGTCAGCACCATTGGCCAGCGCCGGGTCGAGCCGCGACAGGGTGCGCAGCATGTCCTTCATCAGTGTGCCACGGCCTGGGCCGATCTCGGCGATGGTCACCGCCATCGGGCGGCCGATCGCCAGCCACGCCTGGTAGAGCCAGACGGCGATCAGTTCGCCGAACATCTGGCTGATCTCCGGCGCGGTGACGAAATCGCCGGCGGTACCGAAGGGCTCTCGCGTCGTGTAGTAGCCGTCCGAAGGATCGAACAGGCACATCGCCATGTATTCGTTGACGGGAAGGGGACCAAGTGCCTCGATCAGGTCGACGATCCGGGTCTTCAGCCGCGTCATGTCGCCTGCGGCTGCGATTGCGTCACCGGCTTGGCGGTGGCCATCGCCCAGATGCCGGCCAGCACCATCGGTGTCGACAGGATCATGCCCATGGTCAGCCAGTTGGTGCCGAGGAGATAGCCGAGCTGCTGGTCCGGCTCGCGGAAGAACTCGACGAAGATGCGCGACAGGCCGTAGCCGCAGATGAAGGCGCCGCCGACGAAGCGCGGCGTCTTCAGCTTGAGGCGCGAATGGGTGAGGATGCGCAGCACGACAAACAGCACCAGGCCCTCGAGCAGCGCTTCGTAGAGTTGGCTCGGATGGCGAGGGTCGAGACCGGCCGGACATTGCCCTAGCGCCTGCTGGAGGCGATCGTTGCAGAAGACCACCCCCCAGGGCATGTCGGTCGGCCTACCCCAAAGTTCGGCATTGATGAAATTGCAGACGCGCACCAGTCCAAGCCCAACCGGCACGCCGGCGGCCACGACATCGAACAGCGACCAAGTGCGGATGCCGCGCTTGATGGAAAACAGCGTCATGGCGAGGATGACGCCGAGCAGGCCGCCATGGAACGACATGCCGCCTTGCCAGACGGCGAAAATGTCGAGCGGATGCGCGATGTAGCGCGGCAGGTCGTAGAACAGCACATAGCCAGTGCGGCCGCCCAGCACCACGCCGATGGCCGCCCAGACGATGAAATCGTCGAGGTCCTCGGGCTTCATCGGCAGGATGCCGTCGGGCCAGAGCCTTGGATTGGAGGCAAGCCGCTTGGCATACCACCAGGCAAACAGGATGCCGACGATGTAGCCGACGCCGTACCAGTGCACCGCCAGCGGCCCGATCTGGACGAGGATCGGGTTGATGTTGGGAAAGGGCAGCGAGGCCAGCGGCAGCAGGAAATAATCGTTCAACGGGAGCTCTCGGTTGCGAAACGCGTTTGCGCGCGGACCATGCGGCAGGGTTTGGGCAGGGTCAAGGCAAGGTGGTTGCCGTCAATTGTCGGGGCGGGTCATCCTTTCGGGCCATCGCCGTGCAGGCGGTAAGTTCAACCCTGAGACTTGGCAGCCACCACCTGCCGCAACGCGTCGTTGATCCTGTCCTGCCAGCCGGGGCCATCCTCCTGGAAATAGTCCAGCACGGCTCGGTCGATCCTGATCGAAACGAGCTCGCGGACATTCGGGGCGGTCGAGGGTTCCCGGGGCGGTGCCGCCGGCTTCTTGACCGGCTTGAAGGCCGCTTCGGCGGCTGCCATCGGATTTGTTGGTCGGCGTGGAGGCGTTGCCATTGATTGACCCTGATTGGAGTGTGCTGACGCAACATGAGACGACAACACAATAGGCGATTTGGCGTCCTCGAGTACAGGTTGGAGCTGTTTGACAACTGCCTATAGGCACGGCAGCGCCATGCGCCATAGCAACGCAGATGCCGCACCAAGCTTCAACGTTCTTGCATTCTCCGCGCGGCGCCACTACGTCATTTCGAGCAAGCGAGGATTTGCCATGTCGACCGGACCGAACCGCATTCTCGACGAATTCGCCAAGCTCATGACCGATGCAGCCGGTGCCGCCCAGGGCGTGCGGCGCGAGGTGGAAACCGCCTTCAAGGGGCAGGCGGAGCGTATCCTCAATTCGATGGACGTGGTGCAGCGCGAGGAATTCGAGGCCGCGCGCGAGATGGCAGCCAAGGCCCGCGACGAGAATGCCCGTCTTGCCGCCCGCATCGAAGCGCTCGAAGCCAGGCTCGCCGAACTGGCCGGTGATACCGCGCCAGCGGCGGCGGCGAAGCCGCGTGCAAAAAAATAATCATTAAACTTTTCCACATAGCCCAATTCTGAAAAGCGCTTTGCCGTGAATCGCTTAACGGCATTGCATGAATCTTTGTGACAGCGCCTTTCCACATGCGAATGACGCAGTGCGAAAAATTGGGCTGTTCACGCGACTCCCGATCAATAGACTGAATTTGTTGCATGATTCGGAGCAGGGTCATGCGGCCGGGCGGTGGGGTCCGGTCTGGGGGTCTTTGCGTCGAGAAGTCCTGGCCGTCCGAGTTCTAGATCAGATTGTTCGTTGTGTGTGCCCTCCCGCGGAGCGTGTGGCGGCGCTCCTTAGAACGACAGGAAGCATTCCATGGAACTTCTCGAACTCGAATTCTCCCGCGAAATCCATCCGGTGGATGTTATCGAGCAGGTGGCCCACAACAATGACTGGTCCTTCGAACGGGCCGGCGATGACGAAATCTCGATCTCGGTCGCTGGCAGCTGGACCGACTATCACGTCTCCTTCTCCTGGATGGAGGATTTCGAGGCACTGCATCTGGCCTGCGCCTTCGACATCAAGGTGCCGGAGACCCGCGCGCTGGAAGTGATGCGGCTGTTGTCGCTGATCAACGAGCAGATGCTGTTCGGTCATTTCGACCTCTGGGAGCAGGAAGGCGCGATCATGTTCCGCCAGTCGTTGCTGCTGGCGGGCGGAGTCGAGCCGTCGAGCCAGCAGGTCGAGGTGCTTTTGTCCTCGGCGCTGGAAGCCTGCGAATGCTATTTCCAGGCGTTTCAGTTCGTCGTCTGGTCGGGAACCTCGGCCAAGGATGCGCTGGCCGGTGTGCTGTTCGAGACCTACGGCAACGCCTGAGCATCGGTAAGACAGTGTCATGAGTTCGAGCAGCGAGCGCAAGCCCGAGATCAGTTTTGCCGATTTCGATCGTGTCGACATCCGCGCCGGCACGATCGTCGAGGCCGAACCGTTTCCCGAGGCGCGCAAGCCGGCATTCAAGCTGAAGATCGATTTCGGGCCCGACATCGGCATCAAGAAATCGTCGGCGCAGATCACCAAATACTATACGCCGGAAACGCTGGTCGGGCGGCAGGTGTTCGCTGTGGTCAATTTCCCGCCGCGCCAGATCGGGCCGTTCATGTCGGAAGTGCTGACGCTGGGCTTTCCTGACGAGGAGGGTGCTGTCGTGCTCGGCGCCATCGAGCGCAAGGTGCCGGACGGCGGGCGTTTGTTTTAGTTTTCGTCATCTCATCCACGGTTCGGGCGTCGGCTTCGCCCGTGGATGACGAAGCATGGTGTCACGCCGCCAGTTTGCGCGGCGTCCCCAGCGCTTCCCCGACCGTGTCGAGGAACATTTCCGCGCAGGCTTTCCAGCTGTAGCGCATGGCGCGTTCGCGGGCCTGGGCGCGGTCGACCTTGAGGGCGGCGAGCGATGCTTCGCGCAAATCGTTGGAAACCGCGCCGCCAATGCCGTCGCCAACGATGTCGATCGGCCCGGTGACCGGATAGGCGGCGACGGGCGTGCCGCTGGCCAGCGCCTCGATGATGACGTTGCCGAATGTGTCGGTGCGGCTGGGGAAGACGAAGACGTCGGCCGAGGCATAGATCTCGGCCAGTTCGTCGTTAGGGCGATGGCCGAGGAAATGCGCCTGGGGATAGCGCGCCTTGAGCTTTGCAAGCTCCGGACCTTCGCCGACGACCACCTTGCTGCCGGGCAGGTCGAGGTCGAGGAAGGCCGAGAGGTTCTTTTCGATGGCGACCCGGCCGACGCAGAGGAAGACCGGGCCGGGGAAGCCGAGGTCCTTCCGTTTGTCCGGCCGGAAATGGTCGGTGTCGACGCCGCGCGTCCACGGCCTCAGCTTGTTGAAACCGCGCGCCGAAAGGTCGTCGGCGAGCGACTGGGTTGCGACCAGCGTGCCTTGGCCGGAATTGTGGAAGTCGCGCAGCCAGCGATAGGCCCAGCTTTCCGGTACCGGCAAGCGGGCGCTCAGATATTCGGGAAAGCGCGTGTGATAGCTGGTGGTGAATGGCCGGCCGGCATTGCGGCAATAGCGCCGCGCCATGATGCCGAGCGGCCCTTCGGTGACGATGTGGATGTGGTCGGTCTTGTAGCCATCGATCAGCCGTACCACGTGGCCGGGCGTGGTCAGCGCCAGCCTTATATCGGGATAGGTCGGCAAGGGCAGCGTGCGAAAGATGTTTGGCGTCAGGAAATCCACCCCGACGTCAAAGGATTTCAGGGTTTCGGTGAGCCGCTCCAGCGTGTGGACGACGCCATTGACCTGTGGGCGCCAGGCGTCGGTGACCATCAATATGCGCATGGCGGCCCTTTGCTGGAAAGGTCGACGGTTGCCTTGAAGCGATGCCGGAACGGCGACCAGCCGGCTACAACCGCTTCGCTCCAGCGCACCCGGGCGGGCACGGGGTCGAAATGGGCCGGCAAGGACGAATCGAGTGTGATCGCACGTTTCATGCGCGCTCTTCACCACGATTTCATGACGGGCGGATGAAGCCAGATGCTTGAAGTGCATAGAGCAGCCCACCGTTCGCGGAAACGGCGAACTCCTTTAACTCTTTGTCTTGACGCAAGTCCGGACGGAAAACCGTTTCACACTTTTCCTGGAATTGCGCTTAGGCCGGAACCTTGATCACCGCGCGCAGGCCGCCAAGCGGGCTGACGTCGAGGGTGATGTCGCCGCCATGGCTGCGGGCGATGTCACGGGCGATCGACAGGCCGAGACCGGTGCCGCTGGCATCGAGGTTGCGGGCCTCGTCGAGCCGCACGAAGGGCTTGAACACATCCTCGCGCCTGTCGGCCGGAATGCCCGGGCCGTCATCGTCGATGGTGACCACAAGCGAGCCACGGCCATGATTGGCGCTGACCTCCACCGTCTTGGCATAGCGGAAGGCGTTGCCGATGACATTGGACAATAGCCGGGCGAAGGCGTTGGGCCGCACATGCACGGTCGGGTCGCCGGAAAGCGTCGTCGACAGCTTGCATTTGCGCAGGCTCGCTTCTTCGCTGAGCTTCTGGAAGTAGGCGTCGAGATCAAAGCGCCCGGGATCCTCCGAGGCCTCGCCGCGGGCGAAGGAGAGATAGCCTTCGAGCATCGACTGCATGTCGTCGATGTCCTGGTTCAGCGCCGCCTTGGTCTCGGCCTTGCCGCCGGCCAGCGCCAGCTGCAGCTTGAAGCGGGTGAGGATGGTCCTGAGATCGTGGCTGACGCCGGTGAGCATCGCGGTGCGCTGCTCGATCTGGCGCTCGATGCGCTCGCGCATCTGGATGAAGGCAAAGCCGGCGCGGCGCACCTCCTCGGCGCCGCGCGGGCGAAAATCGCGCGGCATCGGCCGGCCCTTGCCGAAGCTTTCGGCGGCCTCGGCGAGCGTCAGGATCGGCCGGATCTGGTTGCGCAGGAAGGGGATGGCGATCATCAAGAGCACCAGCGAGGTACCGACCATCCAGATCAGGAAGATGTGGGTGTTGGAGGCATAGGCCTGACTGCGGCGCACGAAGACGCGCAGCACTCTGTTCTCGAGCTGGACGCGCACCTCGACGATGTTGGAATTGCCGACCGTGTCGATCCAGAACGGCCGGTTGATCTGGCGGGTGATCTCGGCGGAAAGAACGTCATCGAGGATCGAGAAGAACGGTTTGGGTCCCGGCGGTGGCAACGGATCGGGCGGCAGGAGGTCGACCTTCAGCTGCATCCGGTCCTGCGCGATGCGAATGATGTTGGCGTAGTCGGCGTCGTGCGGATAGGTTTCGATCATGTCGATGATGGCGGCGATGTCGCGTACGGTGGCCTGCGACAGGCGCTGCGTCACGGTCGCCCAATGGCGCTCCATGAAGACGAAGGCGACCACCGATTGCAAAAGGATCATCGGCGCGATGACGATGATCAGCGAGCGCGCATAGAGGCGCTTGGGCATATAGAGCGAGACGAGGCGCCAGAACCGGTTCCAGATGCGCGGCACCGCCTTGAGCGTTCGCGTGGCGCGTGCGCTCAAGCCGTCATTTCCCGGCTGTTCCAGTTCCGTGGTCGCCATTGGCCCGTCTCATCCGTCGGCGGCCATTGCGGCCGCGGCCGGTATTCTATTCCACGCTGAGCCGATACCCAATACCGCGCACGGTCTGCAGCCAAACCGGATTGGAGGGATCACGCTCAATCTTGCGGCGCAGCCGGTTGATCTGAACGTCGATGGTGCGCTCGCCGACCTCCGAATCGTCGCCGACGAGTTCGTGGCGCGGGATGGTTTCGCCAGCGCGCGCGGCAAAGATAGCCAGAATCTCCTGCTCACGGTCGGTCAGCTTCAGCGCCTCGCCGCCGCGCTTCAGTTCGCGCCTGGCGATCTGGAAGGTGTAGGGGCCGAAGACCAACTGTTCGACCTTTGGCGTCGCCGCCGGGCCGCCGCGGCGCAGGATGTTGTTGATGCGCAGGATCAGCTCGCGCGGATCGAAGGGTTTTGGCAGATAATCGTCGGCGCCAGCCTCGAGCCCCGAGATGCGGCTGTCGGTTTCCGACAACGCCGTCAGCATCAGGATCGGCACGTTCTTTTCTGCACGCAGCGCCTTGGTCAGATCGACGCCGCTTTCGCCCGGCATCATGACATCGAGCACAAGCAGGTCGAAGTCGAGGCCGGCGAGCTTGCGGCGGGCCTCACCGGCATTGCCGGCGACGGTGACGCGAAAACCATTTTCGGTCAGATATTGCTTGAGAAGATTGCGGATGCGGGTGTCGTCGTCGACCACGAGCAAATGCGGTGCGTCGTCATCCGGTGCGGTCGCCTGGTCGACCCTCTCACTGCTCTCCATGGCTTTTTCCTGACATTTTTGCGGACCCAACGTCGATTTGAGCTCTCAGTTCCGGATTGACCATCGCTTCGAGGAAGCGTTCCACCAAAGCCCGTTCGGTGGCGCCGGAATCTTCCAATGCAGCACGGATGCGGCGCGACTGTGGCCGCGCCAGCGCCAGCGCCAGCGCACGGCCCTTGGCCGTCGGATAGAGCTCACGCTGGCGGCGGTCGCGCGGACCTTGCAGCTGCACGACATGGTCGGTGTCGATCAGTTGCTTGAGCACGCGCGCCAGGCTCTGCTTGGTGATCTTCAGCACGTCGAGCAGTTCGGCGACCGTCAGGCCTGGCCTGCGGTTGACGAAATGCAGCACACGGTGATGAGCGCGGCCGAAGCCATAGTCGGCCAGGATCTGATCGGGATCGGAAGTGAAGTCGCGGTAGGCGAAGAAGAACAGCTCGATGATGGCGAAGTCGATGCCGTCCTCGACTGACATCGCGGTCCTGATCGGTTTTCCGGCGGCTGGGCTTCGATCCGTCATCATTTCTCCACGGGAACAGGAGATTATGTCAGTACTATTGACGTAATTTCCCTGCAATGATAATTTTTGACAAGCTTTTGGGCGGATTGCGAACGAAAAGGCAAGACCGGCGGGTTTTTCCGGAATTTCCTGAGTTTGCCAGAGCGCGATTATCCGCTTACGCTTCGAGACACCGGCTGGCGTCTCCAATCTCACGGCGCGGCCAAAAAGAACACGCAACGACACTGTAAAGATATGCGGGCCGGCGCCCGCGGGAGGTTATCATGGCATCCGTTCCCTTCGATCAACTGGACGGCTTCATCTGGATGAACGGCGAGTTCGTTCCATGGGGCGACGCCAAGATTCATGTGCTGACCCATGGCCTGCATTACGCCAGCGCGGTGTTTGAAGGCGAACGCGCCTATGGCGGCGTGATCTTCAAGCTCAACGAGCACACCGAGCGTCTGCATGAATCGGCGCGCCTGCTCGGCTTCAAGATTCCCTATTCGGTGGCCGAGCTCAATGATGCTTCGACCAAACTGTTGAAAAAGCAGGGTTTCCAGGACGCCTATGTCAGGCCGATCGCCTGGCGCGGCAGCGAGCAGATGGGTGTTTCGGCGCAGAACAACCGCATCAATGTGGCCATCGCCATCTGGCAATGGCCGAGCTATTTCGATCCGGCGCAGAAGCTGAAAGGCATTCGGCTCGACGTGGCGGAATGGCGCCGGCCCGACCCGCGCACGGCGCCGTCCAAGTCGAAGGCCGCCGGCCTCTACATGATCTGCACCATGTCCAAGCATGCCGCCGAGGCCAACGGATATGCCGACGCCATGATGCTCGACTGGCGCGGCCAGGTCGCCGAAGCAACCGGCGCCAACATCTTCTTCGTCAAGGACGCCAAGATCCATACCCCGAAGCCCGACTGCTTCCTCGACGGCATCACCCGCCGCACCGTCATTGGCCTAGCCAGGGATCGCGGGCTGGAGGTCGTCGAACGCGCGATCATGCCGGAGGAACTCGAAGGCTTCGAGCAATGCTTCCTGACGGGAACCGCGGCGGAAGTCACGCCGGTTTCTGAGATCGGCCCCTACCGATTCGAGGTCGGCGAGATCGCCAAGAACCTGATGAACGACTATTCTGTCGCCGTTCAGCCCAAGCATGCGATCGCCGCAGAATAACGAAAGTCACAGCTTTTCGCGCAAGTAGGGGCGGTTTTCGAACCGCCCCTTTTATTTCAGCGTCTGTGCATTTGACTTTCATCCAATTCGGCGTCTCATGATGGCGTCGGTCCGGGAGGCTGGCAGCTATGGAGGGACTGGCAATATGGACATGAACACGCTTCTTCCGATCATCATTCAGATCATTACAGGCATTATCGGTGGTCAGGCGGTCGGCGCGGCGATCAAGACGGCAGCGATGGGGCAGCTTCCCAAAATCCTGGCCGGCGCGGTTGGCGGCGTCGGCGGCGCGGCGATCCTCGGCAGCCTGCTCGGCGGGGGCACGATCACTCCGGACGCAGCCGCGGCGGCGACGAGCAGTCTCGGCAGCGCGCTCAACCTGAAGAACATCGTCGGCGGCGCCGGCGGCGGCGCGATCCTGACCGCCATCGTCGGCGCGGTCATGGGCGCCATGAAGAAGTAGGCGATTTCTGTCTAAGGTTTTCAAATGGGCGGCTTCGGCCGCCCATTCCGTTTTAAGACGACTGACTGTTCGTCTTTCGAGGGGTGGACGCCTTTCACCGGCGCCTCTACATGACCGCTTGGACATCGAAAGGACGATCATGGGTCAGCTCAACGCCGGCATCGTACCGGTCACACCGTTCCAGCAGAACTGCACCATCCTGTTCGACATGGACGACAAGCACGGCGTCGTCGTCGATCCGGGCGGCGACATCGACAAGGTGTTGGGCGTGTTGAAGGACAACGCGATCACGGCCGGGGCCATCTGGATCACGCATGGCCACATCGATCATGCCGGCGGTGCGATGGAGCTCAAGGCGGCGCTGGGCGTCGAGATCGTCGGCCCGCACGAGGCCGACAAACCCTTGCTCGACAATCTGGAAAACCAGGGCAGGCGCTACGGCATCGCCGGTTCGCGCAATTGCGTGCCCGACCGGTTCCTGACCGAGGGGGAGACGGTGTCGTTCGGCTCGCATCGCTTCGAGGTGCTGCATTGCCCCGGCCACGCGCCGGGCCACGTCGTCTATTACAACCGGGCGGCCAAATTCGCCCATGTCGGCGACGTGCTGTTTCGCGGCTCGGTCGGCCGCACCGACCTGCCGGGTGGCGACCATGCGACGCTGATCGCTTCGATAAAGGACAAGCTTCTGCCGCTCGGCGACGATATCGGCTTCATCTGCGGCCATGGGCCGGGCGGCCGCTTCGGCGAGGAGCGGCGGACCAATCCGTTTTTGGTCTAATTCAGTACGGATTCAGACGATCCCGAACAACTTGACCAGGCCGTTTCCGAAAGCTGGCGCCGCCCCTCATTGTCCTGCCGGACGTTCGTCATCCGAAAAACCAAGCAATTGGCTTTCTCGTCCGCTGTGCGGACCACTTCTCAACTCCCCGTATAGGGACGGGGAGAAAGACAGCCTGCACAGAGGATTTCGACAATCTCCAGCGTCGCAGTACCAGCGCCAGCATTGCGGCCAGTTCTCTTCTCCCCGTCCCTGTACGGGGAGAAGGTGCCGGTGTCCGAACCGGATAGATAGGTAACAGGATGGACCGATTGCATGGGTAACGGTTTTCTT
>NZ_VFVC01000006.1:0-166962 GCF_006441575.1 Mesorhizobium sp. B2-4-12 | reverse complement strand
GTCACCTTCTTCAGCGCCTGTGCCACCATGTTGGTCTCGAAGGTCAGCATCGCCTGGTCGAGTGGCGTCATGTCGTGGGTCTCCTCCGCACCCGGCCTTTGTGGCACTAGAACCAGCCATGGCCAGCGGTGATCGTTCATGATCCGCAATTCGCACAGCCCAAGCCACATCAACTGCTCGCTGTCCGCCTCCAGCCGGGCGTCCAGCGTGAATCCGGCCTTCAGGCCCGGCAACATCGGCGTTTCCCTTACTTTTCTTGCTTTCCTCGAACTCGTGGACGCTAGAGCGCTGGCACGGGGGCCGCAAGCGAATCATTGTTTTCCTCACGGTTTGGTGCGTCAAATCTCATGCGCACTTGCATTTCATCGCGCAATTGCCGATATGGACAGCGGGAGGTTGGTGGTGGACGATCCACTCGCCAACCGGGTCAGGTCCGGAAGGAAGCAGCCCTAACGAGCCCGGAACGGGTCATTGTTCCAGCCTCCCGCCTCTTCGCCTTTCTCCCGCGACATTGACGGCGCCAAGCCGAGCGGGCGAAACTATGCGCAGGAATCGGCCGCGTTCAAAGGCGGTCCTTGGAGCTTTACGGGCGAATGAGCGAAGCCGGAAATTCGGGAGCGGACAAGGCCGGCGCCTATCGCGTGCTGGCGCGCAAATACCGTCCGTCGAATTTTTCGGAGCTGGTCGGCCAGGAGCCGATGGTGCGCACCCTCACCAACGCCTTTGCCACCGGCCGCATTGCGCAGGCCTGGATGCTGACCGGCGTACGCGGTGTCGGCAAGACCACGACGGCGCGTATCCTGGCCCGCGCCTTGAACTACAAGACATCAACAGTGGACCAGCCTTCGGTCGACCTTTCGGTGCCCGGCGAGCATTGCCAGGCGATCATGGAAGGCCGCCATGTCGACGTCATCGAGATGGACGCAGCCTCGCACACCGGCATCGACGACATCAGGGACATCATCGAGCGCGTGCGCTACGCCCCGGTTTCGGCTCGCTACAAGGTCTACATCATCGACGAAGTGCACATGCTGTCCACGCAGGCCTTCAACGGCCTGTTGAAGACGCTGGAAGAACCGCCGCCGCACGTCAAATTCATCTTCGCCACCACCGAGATCCGCAAGGTTCCGATCACCGTCCTGTCGCGCTGCCAGCGGTTTGATCTGAGGCGCATCGATGCCGGTGCGCTGGTCGCGCATCTCTCCTCGATCGCGGCCAAGGAAGGCATTTCGGTCGACGACGACGCGCTGGCGATGATCGCGCGCGCCGCCGAGGGTTCGGCCCGCGATTCGCTCTCCATCCTCGACCAGGCGATCGCCCATGGCGCCGGCTCCGTCAGCGCCGAGGCCGTGCGCGCCATGCTCGGCCTGGCCGACCGCGCCCGCATCGTCGATCTGTTCGAACATGTGATGAAAGGTGATGTGGCGGCCGCACTTGGCGAATTCCGCGCCCAATACGACACCGGCGCCGACCCGGCTGCCGTGCTGACCGATCTTGCCGAATTCAACCACCTCGTCACGAGGCTGCGTTTCGTGCCGACCGCCATGGACGACGCATCGCTGTCGCAGGACGAACGCCAGCGTGGCGCCGATTTCGCCAGGGCGCTGTCGGTCAGGGTGCTGTCGCGGACCTGGCAGATGCTGCTCAAGGGCATTCCCGAAGTGCAGTCCTCCAACCGGCCCGTCAGCGCCGCCGAAATGGTGCTGATCCGTCTGGCGCACGCCGCCGACCTGCCGACGCTGGACGAGGCGTTGCGATCGCTCGAAGGGGGAGCACCGGTTCAAAACGGTGCGCCGCGCCCAAATGGAGCGCCCGCCAGTCCCGGCAATGGTGGCGGCAGTGGGGCCAGTGCGGTGGCCCAGACGCGCATGCCCGGCGGATCGGGCGGCGCGCAGACCATGCGGCTGGTCGAGGCCACGCCGGCGCCGGCCGCCTTCGTCGCGCCTCCGCAGCCGGCGCTGGAGACGCAGCCGGTACCGTTGAAATCACTGGCCGACATTGTCGCCCTTGCCGATGCGCAGCGCGACATCGCTTTCAAGGTGCTGCTCAAGAGCTGCATTCGTCTCGTGCGCATCGAGCCCGGCCGCATCGATGTCGGCCTGACCAGCGACGCGCCCAAGATGCTGCTCAACGACCTGACAACGAAGCTGCGCGCCTGGACCGGCCGCAACTGGCTGGTGTCGCTATCGAAGGAAGAAGGTGGCCAGACGCTGGCCGAGATGGAATCGACGAAGCGCGAAAACGCCTTCCTCGATGCCAGGAGCGATCCGACCGTCGCCGCCATCCTGGCGCGCTTTCCCGGCGCCAAGATCATCGACGTGCGCATTCCCGACGTGCCGGAGGTCGACGAGACCGAGGCCGAAGTGCCGGTTGAACCGCCGGCAGATGACGACGAGACCTGACAAATCAAGACAAGGATCGGACCATGAAAGATCTTCTCGGCCTGATGGGCAAGGCGAAGGAAATGCAGGCCAAGTTCCAGGCCATGCAGGATGAGATCGCCACGGTCGAATCCATCGGCCAGGCCGGCGGCGGCCTGGTCAGCGTGACGCTGAGCGGAAAGTTCGAGATGAAGTCGCTGAAGATCGACCCATCTCTGTTCAAGGAGGACGAGGTCGAGATCCTCGAGGATCTGATTCTCGCCGCCCACAATGACGCCAAGGCCAAGGTCGAGCAGATCATGCAGGAAAAGACCAAGGCGCTGACCGCCGGCCTGCCGATCCCGCCCGGAATAAAACTGCCCTTCTAGCCTTCGGCGGCGATGAGCCCATGATCGACGAGCCGTCCGAACGACTGATCGAGCAGCGTATCCGCAACAGGATCTATGAGATCCTGGAAATCCTGGCCGATTGCGATGCCGGCGTCGATATTGTCGGCATCAAGGGCTACTTCAATCTGTTCGAGGATTTCGTGCACCGCCCGTCGATCGAGGCCGGCAGATCGGCGCTTTCGAGGGGGGAGCGCGCGATCGTGCTGGAGATCGCCGAATTCCTCGAGGCGGCTTCCGAAACAAATCCCGATTTCACCAAGGCCGAGTTCATCGACAGCGACTGGCCGGGAAAGATCGCGCCGACGGCCAGGGATGCGCGGGCGCTGTTCCTCAGGCGTGGCCTGTTTTCGGAGAAAGTCGAGGAGGTCGAGCCGGGGCAACCGGCCGCGATTGCGGCGGGGCGATAAAAGCGATTCCGGAAAAGCGTGAGGCGGTTTTCCGTCCGGAATTGCGGCGAAACCAAGAGAGGGCGGTCATCGCATTTATGAAATGATGGCTCGATCTATCTGGAAAGCCACGAAATTGTGCCAATTTGGCAACAGTGCTTCATTAATAACGTTTTAGCCATCATTTTGCCCGAAAGTGTCTCATTCTTGCCGCAGCCTGGGGGCGGGCATCGAAGTGAGAGGGTTACCTGTTGATTGCCATGCGATGGAAGGCGCCGCTGTTGCTCGGCGTCGTTACGTCTCCCCTGTTCTTGGCCGCTTGCAGTCAGACCACGTCGCACGGCATGTCCGTTGCCAGCCTGACCGACGCCATCACGCCGAGTTTCCTGAGCTCGCGGTCTTACAGCCACACGCCGAAGGACAAGGAATGCCTGGAAAGGGCGATGTTCTTCGAATCCAAACGCTCGAGCCGTGACGGCATGATCGCCGTCGGCACCGTCGTCATGAACCGGCTGCGCTCCGGCCAGCACGGCAACACAATCTGCGAAGTGGTGGGCGAGCCCGGGCAGTTCGCGCCAGGTGTCATGACCAGGCAGATGAACTCGCGGGCGATGCCCGATGTCGAGGAAGCCGCCGACGCCGTGCTCAAGGGCGAGCGCAAGGCCAAGCTCAAGAACACGATGTATTTCCACACCGCCGGCCTGCGCTTCCCCTACAACAACATGCATTACACCATGGTCGCCGGCGGCAATGCCTTCTACGAAAAGCGCGGCCGCGACTGGCAGCCGCTGCCCGATGAGCCGATGGTGGCCTCGGTTGAACAGCAGCAGCGCGCGCCTGCGGCGCCCGTGCTTATGGCATCCGCGGAACCGGTGGTCAGGACGATTGTCCATGCCGATCCGGCCAAGCAGGCTGGCGTAACCACCGCGCGCTCGACCCAGGCAACCGCCATACCCGCGCAGCAGACCTATGTGACCGCCGCCGTGGCGCCGGCGGCAAAGTCCGCGCGCGTTGCGGTGAAGCCGACACTGGTGGCGATGCAGGAGCCGATGGAAGAGCCGGATGCCGCCCGTTTCGGCGGCGTCTTGAACACAAGGGTCATCTCCTCGGTCCAGAGCGCGCCGCAGGAAGCGGCGATGGGATTCCAGTCGACGCCTGAGAACACCGATGCCATTGGCGCGATGATCGTCAGCCAGGGTCGGCCGCTCGAAGAGAATTGATCCGCGTCCCGACCCGCAATGGCAGGTCATGCGCGGATGCGGGCTGTTTCAAAGCGCTCTGAAAAATCCTAGATCAGAGCGATGTCGAAGCGAATCGCCGGTCCCGAGATCGAACGCCTGATCCAGCTCCTGGCCAAGGTGCCGGGGCTTGGTCCCCGTTCGGCCAGGCGTGCCGCCCTTCATCTGATCAAGAAGAAGGAGCAACTCCTGTCGCCGCTCGCCGCCGCCATGGGCGAGGCGGCCGACAAGGTGCGCATCTGCTCCACCTGCGGCAATGTCGATACGTCGGACCCTTGCATGATCTGCACCGACCCGCGCCGTGATGCCGCCACCCTCATCGTTGTCGAGGACGTCTCGGATCTCTGGGCGCTGGAGCGGGCGGCGGCGATGAACGTGCGCTACCATGTGCTCGGCGGCACGCTGTCCCCGCTCGACGGCATCGGTCCCGATCAGCTCAACATCCGCTCGCTGGTCGATCGTGTCGCCGGCGGCGATGTGAAGGAAATCATCCTCGCCGTCAACGCGACGGTGGAGGGCCAGACCACCGCGCACTACCTCACCGACCAACTCTCCGGCTTCGACATCAAGGTGACGCGGCTGGCGCATGGCGTGCCGGTCGGCGGCGAGCTCGACTATCTCGACGAAGGCACGCTGGCCGCCGCGCTGCGCTCGCGGACGGCGTTTTGACAAGATTGGCAGGAAGTGCGCGCAATGGCCGTCACAAATCCTTCGACACCTGTGCCAAGTACCCCCCTCTGTCCTGCCGAACATCTCCCCCTCAAGGGGAGAGATTGGCAGTTTCGCGGGCAGCCCATTCCTGTGGATTTTGATAGTTGGCGAAAGCGGTGGCGACGTCTGATCTCCCCCCTTGAGGGGGAGATGTCCGGCAGGACAGAGGGGGGCGCCATAGAGCGCGTCCATCGCAGATTCAGCTTTGTATTCTTTCTGGCCACACTCGTTGGGCTGTTCCTTGCTCTCCCCGCCTCCGCCGCATACGTCGACGACCAGTTCCAGGCCTGGCTCCAAACCGACCTCTGGCCCGAAGCCAAGTCCAAAGGCATCTCGAAAAAAACCTTCGACGCTGCCTTCCTCGGCGTGAAGCCGAACCTCAAGCTGCCGGACCTCGTCATGCCCGGCGAAAAGCCTGCGACGCCGCAGAAGCAGCATCAGGCCGAGTTCGGTGCGCCTGCCAACTATTTCGCCGAGAAGATCGTCCGAGCCGTCACCTTGGGCGGGCGCACACGCGAGAGCGCCAATTCAAGAGTGCTCGGGCTGATCGAGAAGCGCTACGGCGTTCCCGGCGACATCGTCCTGGCGATCTGGGGCCGCGAGACCGGCTTCGGCGCCGCCAAGATGCCTTACGACGCTTTCGAGGTGCTGGGCACCGACGCGTTCATGTCGACCAAGAAGGACTTCTTCCGCACCGAGGTGCTGGCGGCGCTCGAGATCGTCGAACGCGGATTGGCTCCCGTCAACGCCATGAAGTCATCCTGGGCCGGTGCGCTCGGCCAGCCGCAATTCATGCCGACCTCTTTCCTCAAGCATGCCGTGGATTTCGACGGCGATGGCAGACCCGACATCTGGAATTCGACGCCCGACGTGCTCGCCTCGATCGCCAACTATCTCGTCCACTATGGCTGGGTGCGGGGACGTGGCTGGGGTTTCGAGGTGACAGTGCCTGAGAGCGTCTCCTGCTCGCTGGAAGGGCCGGACCAGGGCAAGAGGATCTCGCAATGGGCCGCCATGGGCATCAAACGTGTCGATGGAAAGCCGTTTCCGGCGAGCGAATTGAAGGCGGAGGGTTTCCTGCTGATGCCGGCCGGTCGCAGCGGCCCGGCCTTCATCGTCACGCCGAATTTCTATGTGCTCAAGGAATACAACACCAGCGACCTTTACGCCCTGTTCATCGGCCACGGCGCTGACGGGATTGCCCATGGCGATCAGAATTTTTCCGGCAGCTGGGGGCCGGTCGGCGATCTCCATCGTTCCGACATCGCCGCCCTGCAACGGGCGCTGGAAGCCAAAGGCTATGATGTTGGCAGCGCCGACGGCCTGCCGGGCTTCAAGACCCGACGCTCGATTGGCAAGTGGCAGACCGAGAACGGCGAGCCTGCGACCTGCTTTCCAGACGCCGGCCTGGTCGCTGCGCTGAAATAACCCAAAAAAGTAAGGGATTTGTCCCGTTTGCCAGCCCCGATTGGCCTGCGTGTGCGTCGACGCGCCGCCCGCCATTCCGGTCGAATGAGCCGTCGCGTAAAATCCTCGTCGCCTGCCCCGAAGCGCCGGATATGCTGTTGACCAATTGGACAAAAACCACGACGGTAAGTGGTCGAGGGGCTGTTGCCGGCCCCGAAAAGAACACCGCAATCCTGAGCCGGGAACTCAGGTCAACAAAACAGGGAACAATCACCATGATGATGGAAAAGTTTGCTCTACGATCCCGCATTCTGCTTGCGGGCGCGGCCATGTCGGCGCTGCTTCTGGCTGGTGCCCCGGCCGGGGCGGTCACGCCCGCCGACACACTGGTCGAGGGTTTCGCGATCGACGACATCATCTCCATGGATCCGGGCGAGGCGTTCGAGTTGTCGACCGCCGAGGTCACCGGCAACACCTATGATCTGCTGGTCCGCCTCGACCTCAGCGACACCTCCAAGGTCAAGCCCGATCTTGCCGAAAGCTGGGCCGTCTCCGACGACGGCCTGACCTACACCTTCAAACTCAAGCCCGGCCTGAAATTCGCCTCGGGCAATCCGATCACGGCTGCCGACGTCGCCTACTCGTTCGAGCGCGTTGTCAAGCTGGACAAGAGCCCAGCCTTCATCATCGAACAGTTCGGCATCAGCGGCGACAACGTCGCCGACAAGGCCAAGGCCGTCGACAACACCACCTTCCAGTTTACCGTCGACAAGGCCTATGCGCCGAGCTTCGTGCTGAACTGCCTGTCGGCGACCGTCGCATCGGTCGTCGATAGCAAGCTGGTCAAGGAGCACGTCGTCAAGGCCGCGCCCACCGCCGACTACAAATGGGACAATGACTTCGGCAACGCCTGGCTGAAGACCGGCTATGCCGGTTCCGGCGCCTACAAGCTGCGTGAATGGCGCGCCAACGAAGCCGTCGTCATGGAGCGCAATGACAATTATCACGGCGAAAAGGCCAAGCTCGCCCGCGTCATCTATCGCAACATGAAGGAAAGCTCGGCGCAGCGCCTGGCGCTCGAGGCCGGCGACATCGACGTTGCCCGCAATCTCGAACCGAACGACCTCGACGCCATTGCCAAGAAGGCCGATCTCACCACCAACAGCGCGCCGAAGGGCACGGTCTTCTACATCAGCCTCAACCAGAAGAACCCGAACCTGGCCAAGCCCGAGGTTCGCCAGGCCTTCAAATATCTGGTCGACTATGACGCGCTGAGCTCGACCATCCTCAAGGGCATCGGCGAGATCCACCAGACCTTCCTGCCCAAGGGCGATCTTGGCGCTCTCGACGAAAACCCCTTCAAGCTCGACGTCGCCAAGGCCAAGGAACTGCTGGCGAAGGCAGGTCTGCCAGACGGCTTCAGCGTGACCATGGATGTGCGTACCGGCCAACCGACCACGGGCATGGCGGAATCGATCCAGCAGACGCTCGGACAGGCCGGCATCAAGCTGGAGATCATCCCCGGCGACGGCAAGCAGACGCTGACCAAGTATCGCGCCCGCAACCACGACATCTATATCGGCCAGTGGGGACAGGACTATTTCGATCCGAATTCCAACGCCCAGACCTTCGCCTCGAACCCGGACAATTCGGATGCCGGCAAGTCGCACACACTGGCCTGGCGCAACGCCTGGGACATTCCGGACCTGACCAAGCAGACCGAAGCGGCTCTGCTGGAGAAGGACTCGGCCAAGCGCGCCGCGCTGTACCAGGACCTCGAGAAGAAGGTACTCGACACCAGCCCCTTCGTCCTCATCCACCAGCAACTGGAAGTGGCTGGCTTGCGCAAGAACCTCAAGGGTTTCGCGCTCGGCCCGAGCTTCGACACCAACTTCGTGGGGCCGGTTTCCAAGGAATAGCGCCCGCGGACACGCCGCATGAGCGCGGTTGAAAGCCAGGGGAAGGCGGGGCGCGGCAGCGCCCGCGCTTTTGCCATTCTCTCCTCGATCGGCCGGTTCCTGGTCATCGCGGTGACGACCTACCTTGGTCTTCTCGCGGTCACCTTCTTCATCGGCCGCGTCATCCCGATCGACCCGGTGCTGGCCGTGCTCGGCGACCGCGCGCCGGCAAACGTCGTCGAGCGCACGCGCCGCGAGATGGGCCTGGACCTGCCGCTGATCGAACAGTTTTATATCTATGTCAGGAGTGCGGTGAACGGGGATTTCGGCACTTCGGTGCTGACCACCAACCCTGTCATGACCGACATCCGCCGCGCTCTTCCGGCAACGACGGAACTGGCCACGCTCGGAACGCTGATCGGCGCGCTGTTTGGCGTGCCGCTCGGCGTGCTGGCGGCCGTCAGGCGCGGCAGCTTCATCGACCAGATCGTGCGCGTCATCGGCCTGATCGGCTATTCCGTGCCGATCTTCTGGCTCGGGCTGCTTGGGCTCGTCCTGTTCTACGCCAAGCTGCAATGGGTGGCCTTTCCGGCGCGGCTCGACGTCGTCTACGAATACACCTTCACGCCGGTCACCGGTTTCTACCTGCTCGACTCGGCGATGCAGGGCCAGTGGGATGTCTTTTGGGACGCCTTCCGCCACATCATCCTGCCGGCCTCGCTGCTCGGCTATTTCTCGCTCGCCTATATCAGCCGCATGACGCGATCGTTCATGCTCAACGAACTTGCTCAGGAATATGTCGTCGCCGCGCGCGCCAAGGGCCTGTCGGAACGCCGCATCATCTGGGCCCACGCGCTGCGCAATGCAGCCGTGCCGATGGTGACGGTGATCGCGTTGTCCTATGCCGGCCTGCTCGAAGGTTCGGTGCTGACCGAGACCGTCTTCTCCTGGCCGGGCATCGGGCTTTACATCACCAACTCGCTGCAGAATGCCGACATGAACGCCGTGCTTGGCGGCACCATCGTCATCGGCTCGGTGTTCATCGGCATCAATCTTTTGTCAGACCTGCTCTATCGTTTGCTCGATCCGAGGACGAAATCCGCATGAGCGCCGAGGCGATCCAGAGCCGTCGCGACTGGCTGCTCAGCGAGCGGCCGGCCTCCCGCATGCAGGCAAGGTTCGGCCGCGCCTATGTCGCATGGCGGCGCTTTTCCGCCAATCGGCTGGCCTTTGTCGGCCTGCTGATCATCATCGCGCTGCTGGTCATTGCCGCTCTTGCCGGCGTGCTGGCGCCCTATTCGCCGACTGTCGGCGACCTGAAGAACGCGCGGCTGCTGGCGCCGAGCGCGCAGCACTGGTTCGGCACCGACGACCTTGGCCGCGACATCTATTCGCGCATCCTCTACGGCTCGCGCTGGACGCTCTATGTGGTCATTCTGGTCGCCATCATCGCCGCCCCGATCGGTCTTCTCGTCGGCACCGTCGCCGGCTATGCCGGCGGCTGGACCGATGCCATCCTGATGCGCATCACCGATATCTTCCTCGCTTTCCCCAAGCTGATCCTGGCGCTGGCCTTTGTCGCCGCCCTCGGCCCCGGCATCGAGAATGCGGTGCTTGCCATCGCCATCACGTCCTGGCCACCCTATGCGCGCATCGCGCGTGCCGAAACGCTGACCGTGCGCAACTCCGACTACATCAAGGCGGTGCAGCTGATGGGCGCGTCGCCCGCCCGCATCGTGCTGCGCCACATCATGCCGCTCTGCATCTCCTCGCTGATCATTCGTGTGACGCTCGATATGGCCGGCATCATCCTCACCGCCGCCGGCCTCGGCTTCCTCGGCCTCGGCGCGCAGCCGCCGCTGCCCGAATGGGGCACCATGATCGCCTCGGGCCGCCGCTTCGTGCTCGACCAATGGTGGGTGGCCGGCGCGCCGGGCTTCGCGATCCTCATCGTCAGCCTCGGCTTCAACCTGCTTGGCGATGGCCTGCGCGACGCGCTCGATCCCCGCAGCGGTGACCAATGAGCGCCCTTCTCGACGTCGAGGACCTGCGCGTCACCTTCCCGACCCGCACTGGGCTGATCGAGGCGGTGCGTGGCGTTTCATTCTCGCTTGGCCGCGAACGCCTCGGCATCGTCGGCGAGTCCGGCTCGGGCAAGTCGCAGACGGGCCGCGCCATCATGGGCCTGACGCCGCCGCAGGCCCGGATATCGGCCGGCAAATTGGCCTTCGACGGCATCGACCTGCTCGGCATCTCGCCGCGCGAACGCCGGGCGCTACGAGGCAACCGCATCGCCATGATCCTGCAGGATCCGAAATATTCGCTCGATCCGGTGATGAGCATCGGCCGCCAGATCGTCGAGACGCTGCGCACGCACGAGAAGGTCTCCAAGGCCGAGGCGCGCGAGCGGGCGCTGGCCATGCTGGAGGCCGTACAGATCCGTGACCCCAAACGCGTTTTCGACCTGCATCCGCACGAAGTCTCCGGCGGCATGGGCCAGCGCGCCATGATCGCCATGATGCTGATCGCCGGACCCGAACTGATGATCGCCGACGAGCCGACTTCGGCGCTCGACGTCACCGTGCAACTCGACGTGCTCAACATCCTCGATAAGCTGGTCAGCGAGCGCGGCATGGGGCTGATCTTCATCTCGCACGATCTGCGCCTGGTCTCGTCTTTCTGCGACCGCGTCGTCGTGATGTATGCCGGCAAGGTGGTCGAGCAGTTGAAGGCCTCGGAGCTGCGTGAGGCCCAGCATCCCTATACGCGCGGCCTGCTCAATTGCATGCCGCGGATCGGCTTCGAGCGCCATCCCTTGCCGGTGCTCGACCGCAAGCCGGAGTGGGCGGCATGACGTCAGCGATTGCCGTCGACAGGCTGGAGGTGATCTTCGACCGCTTTCGCGCGCTGAAGGGCGTCAGCCTGGAGGTCAGGGAAGGAGAGTCCTATGGGCTTGTCGGCGAAAGCGGCTCCGGCAAGTCGACATTGCTAAGAGCGATTGCCGGCCTCGCACCGGTCTCCTCCGGCAGCATCGCCGTCAACGGCAAGACGCTCGGCGCGCGCCGCGACAAGGCCTTCTACCGCGAGGTGCAGATGGTCTTTCAGGATCCGTACGGCTCGTTGCATCCGCGCCAGACCGTCGATCGCCTGCTGCAGGAGCCGCTTGCCATCCACGGCTTCGCCGATGGCGAGAAGCGCATCGAACGCGCGCTGGACGAAGTCGGGCTCGGCAACGGTTTTCGCTTCCGCTACGCGCACCAACTCTCGGGCGGCCAACGCCAACGTGTCGCCATTGCCCGCGCGCTGATCCTCGAACCCTCGATCCTGCTGCTCGACGAGCCGACCTCGGCGCTCGACGCCTCGGTACAGGCCGAAGTGCTGAACCTGCTCGAAGAGGTGCGACGGCGGCGCAAGCTCACCTTCCTGATGGTCAGCCACGACCTCGCCATCATCACCCATATGTGCGAGCGGCTGATGGTGATGCAGAACGGCGAAGCGGTGGAGACGCTGACCGCCAGCCAGTTGATCGGCCACCGCGTGAATGCGGACTATACGCGCAATCTGCTCAGGGCGAGCGAGGGGTTTGTGCGCGCCTGACGTTTATCGCTGACGGCATTCGAATTTCCGCCTTAGACCGCTCCACCTTCGGGCACCGTTTCCCCTTGTACGCCGTTGCCTTCGGGCTCCCGCTTCGGCTCCTTGATGCGGAACCACGTTACATAAAGCGCCGGCAGGAACAGCAGCGTGATCGCGGTACCCGCGATGATGCCGCCCATCATGGCGTAGGCCATCGGACCCCAGAACACTTCGCGCGCGATCGGGATCAGCGCCAGGCTGGCCGCGGCCGCCGTCAGCGCGATCGGCCGCATGCGGTGCTCGGTGGCTTCGATGACGGCCGTCCACCGGTCCTTGCCCTCGGTCACGAGGTCCTCGATCTGCACGATCAGGATGACCGAGTTGCGGATCAGGATGCCGATCAGCGCCAGAACGCCGAGGATGGCGACGAAGCCGAGCGGCGCGCCGCTCGGCACCAGGGCCGCCACCACGCCGATGAGGCCGAGCGGCGCCACCGCCACCACCAGGAACAGGCGCTGGAAACTCTGCAACTGGACCATTAGGATCGTCGCCATCACGAACAGCATCAACGGCACAACGGCAGCTATCGGTCCCTGGCTTTTGGCGCTCTCCTCGACCGAGCCGGCGGTTTCGACCGAATAGCCTGGCGGCAGCTTGGCGATGAAGGCGTCGACCGATGGCTTCAGTTCGTTGACCACGGTTGCCGGCAGCGCGTCGCCGACCAGGCCGGCGCGCACCGTGATGGTCGGGATGCGGTCGCGCCGCCACACCGTCGGCTGCTCGAGCTCGTAGCGGAAGTTAGCGACCGCCGCGAGCGGGATCGCCTCGCCGGTGCTGGTCGGCAGCTGCATGTTCTGCAATGTCTCGATCGAGCCGCGCTCGGCCTCGCGCGAGCGCGCCACGACATTGATCAGGTAGGTGGCGTCGCGCACCTGGGTGATCGTGGCGCCGCCGACCGTGCTGTTCAGCGCGCTGGCGATGTCCGAAGAGGTGATGCCGAGCTGGCGCGCCTTGTCCTGCAGCACGTCGACCCTCAGCACACGCTGCGGTTCGTTCCAGTCGAAGGTCGGCGCGGCGAGCTTCGGATTGACCGAGACGAGGCCGGCGAAGTGTTGCGCCAGTTCTCGCACCGTCTGGATGTCGGGTCCGCCGACGCGGTACTGGACAGGACGGCCGACCGGCGGTCCGAGTTCGAGCAGCTTGACGAAGGCGTCGGTGCCGACGAATTCCTCGCGCAGCAGCTTCTCCAGTGCCGCCTTGACCCGGTTGCGGGCCTCGATGCTCTTGGTGACAATCACGGTCTGGCCGAAATAGGGGTTGGCCGGCTGCACGTCATAGGCCAGCACGAAGCGCACCGCGCCCTGTCCGATATAGGACGAGAAATGGTCGATGTCTGGGTTGCCGACCAGCGCCCGCTGCTCGAACCGCTCCATCTGGTCGCGCGTGTCGGCGATCGACGCGTTCTGCGGCAGGTTCCAGTCGACGACCAGCTCCGGCCGGTCGGATGGCGGGAAGAACTGCTGCTGAACGAGACCGAAACCGGCGATGGAGGCGGCGAAGAGAAGCACCGTGACGATGATGGTGAGCCAGTGGCGGCGCACCGAGCCGATAAGGACCCTTCGAAACAGCGACGTGAGGCGGCCGGGCTGGTCGTGGTGCTTGGCCTTCATCGTCGCCGGCAGGATGGTGACGCCGAGCAGTGGCGCAAACAGCACCGCGACGATCCATGACACCAGCAGCGACACGGCGATGACGACGAACAGGGTGAAGGTATATTCGCCGGCTGCGCTGTTGTTGAGGCCGATCGGGATGAAGCCGGCGACCGTGACCAGCGTGCCGGTCAGCATCGGGAAGGCGGTCGAGGTGTAGACATAGGTCGCCGCCTTGCGCAGATTATCGCCGATCTCCAGCCGCGCCACCATCATCTCGACCGCGATCATCGCGTCGTCCACCAGCAGCCCAAGCGCGATGATCAGCGCACCCAGCGAAATGCGCTGCAGCGATATGCCGAGATATTCCATGACGGTGAAGGTGATGGCCAGCACCAGGGGGATCGACAGCGCCACCACGAAGCCGGCGCGCATGCCGAGGCTGATGAACGACACCGCGAGCACGATGGCGACCGCCTCGAACAGCGCGCGGGTGAACCCTGAAACCGCTTCCTCGACGATGACAGGCTGGTCGGCAACCAGATGCACGCCGACGCCGACCGGCAGGTCGGCCAGCACCTTGTTCATCTCCTCATGCAGCGCCTCGCCGAATTGCAGCAGGTTGGCGTTGGGCTTCATGCCGATGGCGAGCCCGATCGCGTCCTGGCCATTGAACCGGAACAGCGCCGTCGGCGGATCGACATAGCCACGTGTGATTGTCGCTACGTCGCTCAGGCGGAAGAAGCGGTCATTGACGCGCAGGTTGATGGCGCGCAGGCTCTCCTCCGAGGTGAACTGGCCGCCGACGCGCACGCTGATGCGCTCCGGGCCGGACTGGATGACACCGGATGGCGTGATTGCGTTCTGCGCCTGCAGGCTTGCCACGATCGCCTGCTGGTTGAGGCCGAGCGCCGCGATCTGGCGGGTCGAGAATTCGAGATAGATCGCCTCGTCTTGCGCGCCGACCAGGTCGACCTTGCCGGCATTGGGCACGGTCAGGATTCTGGTCCTGACATCCTCGACATAATCGCGCAGCTGGCGCGGCGTCAGCCCATCCGACGTGAAGGCGTAGATGTTGCCGTAGACGTCGCCGAAGCGGTCGTTGAAGAATGGTCCCTGCACGCCTTGCGGAAACTGGTTCCGGATGTCGTTGACCATGTTGCGCACCTGCAGCCACGTCGGCACGACGTCGCGCGCCCTGGTGGTCGGCTTCAGGTTGACGAAGATGACGGTCTGGCCGGCTGTGGTGACCGATTTGGTGTAGTCGAGGCTGTCGAGCTCCTCCAGCTTCTTCTCGATGCGGTCGGTCACCTGCCGCACGGTCTCGTTGACCGAGGCGCCTGGCCAGTTGGCCTGGATGATCATCGTCTTGATGGTGAAGGCCGGATCTTCCTCGCGGCCAAGATTGAGGTAGGAAAATACGCCGGCCACCACGAAGACCAGCATGAAATACCAGACCAGCGAGCGGTGGTTGAGCGCCCAGTCGGAGAGATTGAAGCCCTTCATGAGGCCCCTCCCTTGGGCACTTTCACTTTCTGACCTTCGCTCAGGCTGTGGACACCCGCGGTGACGACACGCATGCCGGCTTCAAGCCCCTCGGCCACGGTGAAGGTGCCGCCATTCTTCGATGCGAGCTTGATGTCGCGCGCGCTCACGCTCGATGTCTGCGGATCGACGATCCACACTTTCTCGGCGCCGTCTTTTTCGAGGAGTGCCGACATGGGCAGTTCGATCGTCGGCGCCACCTTGGTCACGCGGGTTGCCGTCACCGTCGAGCCGAGCCGGAAGGCCTGCGGCGGATCGGTCAGCGTCAGTCGCACGCGCCGGGTGCGGGTCGACCCCTCGGCCTGCGGCGCGATCTCGCGCAGCTTGGCCTCCGTCTGGATCGTCGGCAGCGATTGCAGGATGACCTGGAATGGCGTGCCGGCGGAGAGATCGCCGGTCAACTGATCGGGAATATCGACCACCGCTTCGCGCAGGTCCGAGCGCGCCACGGTGACGACCGTCTGCCCGGGTGAAACCGTCTGGCCGACCTCCGCGCCGACTGCGGTGACGACGCCGTCGAAATCCGAGAACAGCCTGGCATAGCCAAGCTGCTCCTGCGACTTGGCCAGCGAAGCCTTGGCCCGTTCGACACTGGCCTCGGCCGCTTTCCTTCCCTGCTGCGCGGCATCGAAGACGGACTGCGAGGTGTTGGCCGAGGCAAGCAGCTGGCGCTGGCGCTCCTCGCTGGCGGCGGCGTTGGCGAACTGCGCCTCGGCGTTGGAGAGCTCCGCCTTGGCCGCTTGCACCGCCAGCTCCAGCGCGGTCGGGTCGAGCGCGGCGATCGTCGTGCCCTTGGTGACGATGTCGCCGACCTTGACGTCGCGCGAGACAACCCGGCCAAGCAGCCGGAAGGCCAGGTCGGCGCTGACCTGTGGCTCGACCGAGCCGGCGAAGCCGAAGGTCCGGGTGGTGCGCGGCTCGACCACGAGCGACAGCACTGGCCGGGTGATCTCCGGCGGCTTTTGATCCGACTTCGAGCAGGCGCCAAGCGCGCCAAGCGCAAACAGGCCAAGCAGGATGCGTACCAGCCGGTTCATTGGCTCGCTCCCGCTATCTCGACCGTCTGGCCGGGGCTGAGCAACTGCCCGCCCGCGGTGACGACGCTTTGGCCTTCATTCAGTCCCTTGGCGATCACGACGGTACCGGAATCGAAAGCCAGCACCTCGACGGGCGTCGTCGCAACCGCCTTGGTCGAAGGATCGACGATCCACACCGCAGGCTTGCCGGCGCTGGATGTCAGCGCTTGCCAGGGCAACAGGATCACCTTCGCGGGCTTGGCGCTGACCGAGCCGATGACGGTGGCCCCTAGCGGCATGCCGGCGGGCGTATCGGGAATGCCGACCTTGACCCGGATCGAACCGGACGCCTGGTCGACCGCCGGCGAAATTTCGCGCACCTTGCCTGTTGCCCTCACCTGCGGATCGGACAACAGCGTGATCGTCACCGCGGGAGAGGTAGGCGTCCTGGCGACCAGCGTCTCCTGCACGTTGAACACGGCGTCCCGGTCGCCGTCCTCGGCTACGGTGAAGACGGTTTGCGCCGCTTGCACCACCTGGCCGGCTTCGACCTGGCGGGCGGTGATCACGCCGGCGGCGCCAGCCTTGAGTTCGGTGAAGGACAGGTTTTGCTGCGCGTTGGCGAACGCGCTCTGCGCCGCATCGACGCTGCCTTGCGCCACCTTCAGCGCCTGGTCGGCGGTGTCAAAATCGCGTCTGGTGGTGAAGCCCTGGGCAAGCAGCGTCTTCTGCCGCGCGAATGTGGCGGCGGCCTGGGTCAGTTGTGCTTGTGCCGCGTCAAGATCGGCCTGCGCGGAACGCAGATCGGATTCCTGTTCCTGCGGATCGATGCGGGCAAGCACCGCGCCCTGGTCGACATGCTGGCCGACATCGACAAGCCGCTCGGCGACGCGGCCGCCGACCCTGAACGACAGATTGTTCAGTGTGCGCGCCGCGATCACGCCCGTCAGCGAGGTTCTTGGCGCATAGTCGGCGAGCGCCACCGTCTCGGTGCGCACCATGATCGGCAGCTTTTTCGCCGCAGCCTCCTGCTTCTGGCAGCCGGTCAGCAGCAGGGCGACCATACAGGCGAAAAGCGCCGAGGCGACTGGAAAAGACAAAAGGCTAGAGGTTTTGACCGATGGCGGCGAGACGGAGGATGTCGCGTTCCTGCTCATGGGCTCCCCTCGACCGCGGACCGCTCGCTGACGCTCGCGGATATCTGGAGGATAATCGATCGCCGGAAAAAGGAAACCGGTCTTGCCTGCCTATCGCCCGACTGGGTAAGGGCAGGCACCCGCCGGCCGCAGGCCCAATTGCCTGCCGGTGGTGCCGACTTGAGGAAAACGTGAAATAAGGTCAGAAGACATCTGACCAACGAGAACGGGCGCCGGCCCGATGAGGGATATTATGAAGAATTCAGCCATTTCCGAACGCAAGAACCAGTCGATTTCACGCGGCGTCGGCATGACCACGCAGATCTATGCCGACCGGGCTGAAAATTCGGAGATCTGGGATGTCGAGGGCCGCCGCTACATCGACTTCTCCTCCGGCATCGCCGTGGTCAATACCGGCCACCGCCATCCCAAGGTAATCGAGGCTGTCAAGGCACAGCTCGACCGCTTCACCCATACCTGCCATCAGGTGGTGCCCTATGAAAGCTACGTGCGGCTGGCCGAACGCCTGAACGCCATGCTGCCCGGCAAGTTCGAGAAGAAGACCATCTTCGTCACCACCGGCGCCGAGGCGGTCGAGAACGCCATCAAGATCGCCCGCAACGCCACCGGCCGCCAGGCCGTCATTGCCTTTGGGGGCGGCTTCCACGGCCGCACCTTCATGGGCATGGCGCTGACCGGCAAGGTCGTTCCCTACAAGGTCGGCTTCGGCGCCATGCCGGGCGACGTCTACCACGTGCCGTTCCCGGTGCAGCTGCATGGCGTCTCGGTCGCCGATTCGCTTGCCGCGCTCGACAAGCTGTTCAAGGCCGATGTCGATCCGGCCCGCGTCGCCGCGATCATCATCGAGCCGGTTCAGGGCGAGGGGGGCTTCTACGATGCGCCGCGTGAGCTCCTGACGGCGCTGCGCAAGCTCTGCGACCAGCATGGAATGCTTCTCATCGCCGATGAAGTGCAGACCGGCTTTGCCCGCACCGGCAAGATGTTCGCGATGGACCATCACGAGGTCGCTGCCGACATCACCACCATGGCCAAGAGCCTTGCCGGCGGCTTCCCACTGGCGGCGGTCACCGGCCGCGCCGAGATCATGGATGCGCCCGGCCCTGGTGGGCTCGGCGGCACCTATGGCGGCAGCCCGATCGGCGTCGCCGCCGCGCATGCGGTTCTCGATGTGATCGAGGACGAAAAGCTGTGCGACCGCGCCAACACGCTGGGTGCGCGGCTGAAGCAGCGCCTTCAGTCGATCCGCGACGACGTGCCCGAGATTGTCGACATCCGCGGCCTCGGCTTCATGAACGCGGTTGAGTTCAACGACATCAAGAAGGGCCTGCCCTCGGCCGAGATCGCCAACGCCGTCCGGCTGAAGGCGCTCGACAAGGGACTGATCCTGCTGACCTGCGGCGTCTATGGCAACGTCATCCGCTTCCTGGCGCCGATCACCATCCAGGACGAAGTCATGAACGAGGCGCTCGACATTCTGGAAAGCTCGATCCGCGAAGCCTGCGCCGCCTGACCACTTTACCTCCCCCTCGTGGGGAGGTCGGACCGAAGGTCCGGGTGGGGGGCTTGGCGCCGACCCCCACCCCGCTGCTTCGCAGCGACCCTTCCCCGCAAGCGGGAGGGTAAGGGCGTCTAGCCCGCAGCCCTTGCCGGCTCATCCTGCTGAAACGCGGCCAGTGCTGCCTTTAGCCCTTCGGGGCCCATGGCCACCGTTTCCCGCGTCGGTGAGAAGCCGGCGCCGAGCATCTTGCGGCCGAGCATGTGGTCGCCCGGCCGATTGACGGATTCGATGCCGAGCAGCCGGTCCCCGGCGTAATGGTAGATCGAAAACTTGTTGTCGGGCAGGTCGCCCAGCACGACATGGCTGTCGCCGCCGGCGGTCAGCCCGACCATCTGCAGCTTCATGTCGCCAATGTCGGACCAGAACCATGGCACCGCGGAATAGGCATCGGCATGGCCTGATATGGTGCGCGCGGCAAGGCGTGCCTGGTCGGTGGCGTTCTGCACCGACTCCAACCGCACGTCGCCGCCGGTGAACCAGTGCCGGTAGGAGGCGGCGTCGCCGATTGCGAGGATTTCAGGCACCGAGCTGCGCATCTGTTGGTCGACGCGGATGCCGTTGGCCACGACGAGGCCGGCTGCCTGCGCCAGTTCGACATTCGGCACGGCGCCGATGCCGACGATGACCATGCGCGCCGGCAGCCTTTCGCCTGTTGAGGTGATCGCGGCCACGACATGACCGTTTTCGCCTTCCAGCCGGGCAATCGAGGTGCCGGTCAGGATGCGCACGCCGGTCGCTTCCAGCCGTTGGCGGACATGGCTCGCCACGGCGGGCGCCACGGCGCGTCCAAGCAGCCGGTCGACCGTTTCGACAACCGTCACCGTGCGGCCGGCCGCCCGCAGCGTCGCGGCAATCTCCAGCCCGATGAAACCGCCGCCGAGGATGACGACATCTTCGCTCTGTGCGCTCAACTCCCGGATCAGCCGCGCATCGGCCAGCGAGCGCAGCGACAAAACGCCGGAGAGGTCCGAGCCTGGCAGCGGCAGGGCGCGCGGGCGCGACCCGGTCGCCAGGATCAGATGGTCGAAGGCAAGCGAGCCGCCACCGGCGATGTCGAGGCTGCGGCGACCGGAATCGATGCGCTCAATCCGGATTCCCGGCCGGTAATCGATGGCGCTGCCAGTATAGAAGGCCTCGCCGCGCAGGGGCTGCGGCTTGGCTTCCGCGTCCTTGATAAAGGTCTTCGACAGTGGCGGCTTGTGGTAGGGCAGTTCGTTCTCGTCACCGACGAGGATCACCGGCCCGTCATAGCCGTCCTCACGCAGGCTTGCCGCCGCTTGCACGCCAGCATGACCCGCGCCGACAATGACCACACTGTTCTTCATCGCATTCCCATCCCGATTTTGATCCTAGGACGTCTCGCCAAGTGGCAATTGTCTGGCGCCGCCGCAAGAGAGCTTTTGCGGGTCGCACCGGGAATGGCGGCTGTCAATCGCACAGTTCGTCGAGAAAACCGGTGAAGGCAGCGGATAAAGTTGACTATCATAGTTTAGAATCATTCTAAACTATTGTTTCGATTGGATTTTCCAGCAATTTTGGTTGACTTCCGCTGGCGTCGAAGCTTTAAGGGATCTCGCGCATTGGCGCATCCCTTTGATGTCTGGGCCTTGAACCCGTTCGATTGGAGGCATTTTGGTGTCTTTCTTCCCTGAGCCGCGCGGCAGCGCGGCATATCCTGCGGCCGGTGGCATGCACACGGCCTGGTGCCGGCTGCCACGCGCGCCGTCTGCGGAATTCCCGAGAGACTGGAGAGCGATGATGACAGCACGATATGGCGGCAGGCTCGCGGCGATTGGTGCCACGGCCTTGCTGACGGCGGCGGTGTTCGTGCTGCCCGCGAAGGCGGAAACCGACCTCAAGGCGGTCATCAAGACTTACGCGGATATCGGGCTTGCCAAATATGAGGATTCCCTGATCACCGCGCAGGCGCTCGACAAGGCGATCGACGCCTTGCTTGCCAAGCCGTCGGCCGAAACGCTCAACGCCGCCCGCGACGCCTGGAAGGCGGCCCGCGTGCTCTATCCGCAGACCGAGGTCTACCGCTTCGGCAACAAGATCGTCGACGACTGGGAAGGCGGGGTGAATTCCTGGCCGCTGGACGAAGGCCTGATCGACTACGTTGCCAAGAGCTACGGCACGGAATCGGACGCGAATTCGCTCTATACGGCCAATGTAATCGCCAACAAGGAAATCGAGATCAACGGCAAGAAGGTCGATGCCTCGACGCTTTCGCCGGAATTCCTCTCCGGCACCTTGCAACAAGCTGGCGGCATCGAGGCCAACGTCGCCACCGGCTATCACGCCATCGAGTTCCTGCTCTGGGGCCAGGATATGCACGGCACCGGTCCGGGCGCCGGCGAGCGTCCCTATACGGATTACGACCTCAAGAACTGCACCGGCGGCAATTGCGCCCGCCGCGCACAGTACCTGAAATCGGCAACTGACCTTCTGGTCTCCGACCTGCAGAAGATGGTCAACGACTGGAAGGAAGACGGCGCCGCGCGCAAGAACCTCGTCGATGGCGGGCCGAACACCGCGATCTCGATCATCTTCACCGGCATGGGCTCGCTGTCCTACGGTGAACTGGCCGGCGAACGCATGAAGCTCGGCCTGCTGCTGCATGATCCGGAAGAGGAGCAAGACTGCTTCTCCGACAACACATACAACTCCCATCTTTACGACGCCGTCGGTATCCGCGCCGCCTATCACGCCAGCTATATCCGCCTCGATGGCACCGTCGTTTCGGGGCCCTCGGTGTCCGATATGGTGAAGGCAGTCGACCCGGCGATCGACAAGGAACTGTCGGGGAAGCTCGAAGTCACCGTCGCCAGGATGGAAGCGATCAAGGCGCGGGCCGAGGCCGGCGAAGCCTATGACCAGCAGATCGCCGAGGGCAATGCGCAAGGCAATGCCACCGTTCAGGCGGCGATCGACGCATTGATCGACCAGACCAAATCGATCGAGCGCGCCGTCGGCTCGCTGAAGCTCAACGCCATCGCCTTCGAGGGTTCCGACAGCCTCGACGCGCCGGACAAGGTGTTCAAGTAAGGCCAGAAGCCTGCTCAGGAGCCGGGCGACCGGCTTCGGAATGAGGAGGCCCCGGCAGTAAGAAATGCCAGGCGGCGCGGGAGCCGCCGCCAGCCATCCGAGCCAAGTAATGCTGATCTGCCATTGCAACATCATCACCGAAACGGAGATCGAGCAGGCCATCGTCGGGCTGCTTGACAAGGACCCCTGGCAGCTCATCGTGCCGGCAAAGGTCTACCACGCCATGCAGAAGCGCGGGCGTTGCTGCGGCTGCTTCCCAAATGTGGTCGAAACGATCATTCGGGTCACCGAAAATTACCACGGCCGCTCGGAGGCGGGCGGTGTGGATGTCGTTTCACATCTGGATCGTGTCAGAGGCCTGCGCGTCCAATACGGGAGCAGAAGCCATGAAAGGCGAACCGCGGATCATCGAGCGGCTTAACGAGGCTCTGTTCCCCTTGAGACGCAACTCGGTCTGCTGCCCTCGATCGGCGAAGAGGAATACTGGCAGCACAACCCCCCGGCGGGCGAGGCGGAATAAGGATATGCGGAAATGCGGCGCCCCATAGCTGTCTTGCGCCGCTTGCGGCGGGCCAAAGGCCCGCTAGGTGTTCAGAAAACGCCAGTTATGTCGGCTGGTCGGCGCTGCACCATTCTCATGCTGGCGCTGGCCTCTTCGGCGGTGGCCGGCGCCCTTCCCGCCGGCCTCGCCACCGTGCGTACCGACCTTAATGCGAAAGACCAGGCGCGCGTCGCTGCCGTCACCAGGGCGACTACGGATTTCTCCAGACCCGAGCCGTTCGAACTGATGCAAGGTGGCGCCGGCACGTCCGAGAAAGACGTCAGCCGTGAGTCCTTCTCGCAATCCTCGGCCAACATCACCTTCGAGGAAGAGAGCATCTTCAAGCTCGGTAACGCCCTGTTCCGCAAGAACTGGGTGTCGTCGCCATCCTCGACGCAGGCGTCGGACGGGCTTGGGCCCCTGTTCAACGAACGGGCCTGCCAGAATTGCCATCTGAAGGATGGTCGCGGCCGCCCGCCGCAAGGTGACGCCGGCACCACCTCGATGTTCCTGCGGCTGGCCCGCGAGGCAAGCAGCGCGGAAGAGAAGGCGGCTATCGCCGACCATCAGTTGCCCAACTTCCCCGATCCGGTTTACGGCACGCAGTTGCAGGAGCTGGCGGTGCCTGGCCTGCACGGCGAAGGCCGGATGCATGTCGACTATCAGGAACGTAAGGTAGAACTGACGGATGGCACGGTGGTTTCCCTGCGGAAGCCCAGTTACTCCGTCACCGATCTTGCCTATGGGTCTCTCGATCCGCGCACCACGCTGTCGCCGCGCCTGACCCCGCCTATGATCGGCCTTGGGCTGATCGAGCAAATCGCGCCGACCGACATCCTTGCTCATGCCGATCCGGAGGACCGCGATGGTGACGGCATCTCCGGCAGGCCGAACATCGTCCGCGACAGGCCGAGCGGTGAGTTGACGGTTGGCCGTTTCGGCTGGAAGGCGCAGACAGCATCGATCCGCCAGCAGGCGGCGGATGCTTTTGTCGGTGACATCGGCATTTCGACGCCGGAAGAACCGAAGCATTGGGGCGACTGCACGGCCGCGCAGGCAAAATGCCTCGCCATGCCCAACGGTGTGCAGGAGCGGCTCGGCCTGGTGGAGGCACCGCCACCGGTGATGGATCTCGTCACCTTCTATGCACAAAACCTGGCCGTGCCGGCACGCCGCGATCTCGCCGCGCCTGATGTGCTCGCAGGAAAAAAGGTCTTTTACGAGATCGGCTGCGTTGCCTGCCACACGCCGAAATTCGTCACCCGCCGCGACGCGCCCAACAAGGCGCAGGCCTTCCAGCTGATCTGGCCCTATTCCGATTTCCTGCTGCACGACATGGGGCCTGACCTTGCCGACGGCCAGGCTTTGGGCGACGCGACCGGCAACGAGTGGCGCACCCCGCCGCTGTGGGGTATCGGCCTGACCGAGATCGTCAACGGCAATTCCTTCTTTCTGCACGATGGCCGTGCCCGCAGCCTGACCGAGGCGATCCTGTGGCATGGCGGCGAGGGCCGGAAGGCGCGCGACCGCTTTGCCGCCGCCGACGCTGCCGAGCGCGATGCATTGCTTAAATTCCTGGAGTCACTTTGATGCTGAAGCGTTCCGCGCTGGTTCTCGCTCTTCCCCTGGCGTTGCTGGGTATTTTTCCGGCATCGGCGGCCGTGAAGGCCTCCGACGTGATCCAGCGCGCGGTCGACGGCTTTGTCCGCCCGGCCTATGCCGGCCTCCACGAACACACGCAATCCCTGGCGAAGGCCATGCACAAGCTCTGTGAGGCACCTTCGCAAGGGGAACTTGATGCGGCGCGTGCCGAGTTTTCGGCCACGGTCTATGCCTGGTCGTCGGCCGAGATCATCGGTTTTGGGCCGATCAAGGAGAACAACCGCCTGGAGCGCATGCTGTTCTGGCCGGACCGCAAGAGCATTGGCCTGAAGCAGGTGCAGGCGGCCATGTCGGACAAGGACGCTACCGCCACCGATCCGGCACAACTGGCCGGCAAGAGCGTTGCCATGCAAGGCTTGGGTGCGCTGGAATTCGTGCTTTACGGGGACGGCGCCGCTGCGCTGACGGGCAAGGATGATGCCTATCGTTGCGCCTATGGGGCCGCGATTGCCGGCAACATCGAGACCATGGCCAAAGACGTCGACGACGCTTGGAACAAGCCGGACGGCTTTGCAATGCTCTGGGCCAATCCGGGACCGCAAAACGCACTTTACCGCGACGGCAACGAAGCAGTGATTGAGCTGGTCGGGGTCTTCATCAAAGAGTTGGAGATGGTTCGCGATGTCCGCCTGAAGGGCTTCCTTGGAGCCGGGCCCGGGACGGACAAGCCGAAACAGGCGATCTACTGGCGTTCGCAAAACACTGCCAATTCGCTGGCCGGAAATCTCGCCGGCATCGATGCGCTGTTCCAGGTCTCGAAGCTCGGCGATGCGCTGCCGGCGGATGCGCGCTGGATGGCGGAGTCGATCCATATCCAGCTGGTCAACGGCGTCGCCACCGCGAAGTCCATCCATGGTCCGATCGACAAGGCGCTCGCCGATCCGGCGCAGCGCGAAAAACTCGAGCATTTCGCGCTGATCACCTCCAGCCTGTCGACGCTGATCGGAGCCAGGCTGACCGCCGAATTCGGCCTGACTGCAGGTTTTTCGTCGTTGGATGGAGATTGAGCGTGAGCCGGAAAATGGCGTGGGCATTTGGCGATAGGCGCAGCGGCTGCGACGCGTGGCCGGTATTTGCGAATCTCCGTCTTTGGAGATTGGTCGAAACGCTAGTCGCTTCGTCATCCTGGGGCGGAGCAAGGAGCGAAGCGACGCGGCGCAGACCCCGGGATCCATGCCGCGACTTCAGGGCGTTGCAACGGTTCGGCTTTCTGCTCCGCTGCGTTCTTCGGCTGAAATCACGGCATGGATCCTTGGGTCTTCGCGACGGAGCTTCGCTCCTGCTTCGCCCAAGCATGACGAATTCTGAAAGGCTTCGGCCAACCTCGGATGGCTGCGATAATCCGCTCGAGCGATCGGTGGGAACTGAATGCCAACTTCGACCTCCGGACATGGCGATGAGCGAGCCTCTAACCGTTGGGATGGTGTCATGAGAACATCCCTCATGGATCGCCGTGATTTCCTGAGGGCCGCGGGCATTGGCTTTGCCGCCGCGATGGCACCGTCGGCCTGGGCAAAAACGCTGGCGGCGGGTGCCGTCTTCGCCACCGCCTTCCTCAAGCGCGACGGCGGTTTTGGTGCTGCCGTCCTGTCGGAGGCCGGCAAGGTGCTGCATGCGATCGACCTGCCCGATCGCGGCCACGACGTCACCTTCGATCCCGTATCCAGGCGTTCGGTGGTTTTCGCCCGCCAGCCGGGCACTTTCGCCGTCGTTTTCGATCACACCGGGCACGATGCTCCGCTGACAATCGCCAGCATCCCCGGCCGGCATTTCTTCGGCCATGGCGTGTTCTCGCCCGACGGCGCGCTGCTCTACGCCACGGAGAATGATTTCGACAACGCTGCAGGCGTGGTCGGCATCTATGATGCGCGGGCGAAATTCAGCCGCGTCGGGGAGTTCCCGACCTACGGCATGGGGCCGCACGAGCTTCTGCTGCTGGGCGATGGCAGGACGATCGCGGTCGCCAATGGCGGCATCGAGACCCATCCCGATTATGGCCGTGCCGAGCTCAACATCGGGACCATGAAGCCGTGCTATGTGCTTGTCGACCGCGTCTCTGGTGACCTCATCGAAAAGCACGAACTGCCGGCGGCGCTGCATCAGCTGTCGATCCGCCACATGGACACCGACCAGACCGGCACCGTCTGGTTCGGCTGCCAATACAGGGGGCCGGGCACCGATCGTCCGGCGCTGGTCGGCCGCGCCACGCGCGGCAAGGATCTGCAGTTGCTCGACATGCCGGGGGATGTGCTGTCCGGCTTTCGCAACTATATCGGCTCGGTCGCCGCCAATCCTTCAGCCGCCACGATCGCCGTCTCGTCGCCGGAAGGCAATTCGCTTGCCGTGATCGACGCGGCGAGTGGCCGGGTGGTCTCGACCCGCGCGCTGGTCGAGGTCTGCGGTGTGGCGCCGGATGGATTGGGCTTCATGGCCACCACGGGCGCCGGTGAGATCATTGAAGGCAGCGGCGTGGCGCGGTCGGAACCGGACTATGTCTGGGACAACCACATGCTGCGCATCGAACAGGTCCGGTAGAGCGCTGGCAGAACCGAAGCCGCTTAACAAATTGTGCTTGCGGTGGCGCGCCTTGGCGGGCACAGGGAAGTGGTTCTCGGAACCGGTCGCTTCATGAAAGTGCTTGCCATCGACTGTGCCGCCAGCCTCTGCGCCGCCTGCGTCTACGACGCGGCGGCAGAGGAGGAACTCGGCCGCTCGGTGCTCGATCTCGGCAAGGGCCATGCCGAACACCTGATGGCGGTCATCGCCGAGGCGATGAAGGCGGGTGCGACTGACTACGCCGGCCTTGGCGCCATCGCCGTCTCCGTCGGTCCCGGTTCCTTCACCGGCCTTCGCGTCGGTGTTTCGACAGCGCGCGGGTTGGCGCTGGCGCTCAAGGTGCCCGCGATCGGCGTGACGACGCTCGAGGCGCTGGCGGCCGAAGCGGCAGCGGCATTTCCCGGCCGCGCCGTGCTGGCGGCGCTCGATGCCGGCCGTGAGGAGATCCATGCCGCATTGTACGATAAAATGTCAGCTTTGACTTACGGCCCCGCGGTGACCACGCTGGCGGAAGCCACGGCCCTGGCGGTCGAAAATGCTGCCGTGCTTGCCGGCACCGCGGCGGCGCACATCGCCGCTTCAGCCGGGCGCGCTTTCGACATCGGGCCACGGATGGCCACCGCCGACATTGTCACCTACGCCCGTCTTGCCGTCGCCAAAGGCGAGAGCGAAAGGCCAAAACCGCTTTACCTGCGCGGCGCTGATGCCAAGCCGCAGGCCGGATTTATTCTTTCGAGGCAAGAAAAATAGAATGCGCATACCCTTTCTTCAGCCGCGTCGCCGGGACTATGCACTCGAGCCGCTCAGGATCACCGACAGTCCCGCGATCTCGCTGCTGCACCGCGAGGATTTCGTCCGCCCGTGGACCGATGGCGAGTTCGCTGCCTTGCTCGAACAGGACACCGTGTTCGGCTACGCCGCGCGCGAAACCGGGCAGGGCGCCAAGCCGCCGGTGGGCTTCGTGCTGGCAAGGCTGGCAGCCGGCGAGGGCGAGATTTTGACCGTCGCCGTGGCGCGATCGCATCGCCGCCAGGGGCTGGGCTGGCAGCTGATGGACGCGGTGCTACGCGAACTGCACGCCCAGCGCGCCGAAGCGCTGTTCCTGGAGGTCGACGAGACCAATGTCGCCGCGATCGCCCTCTATCGGCGGCTCGGCTTCCGCGAAGTCGGCAAGCGCCCGGATTACTATAAGGCGCCCGGGCGCGGGCCGACCGGGGCGCTTGTCATGCGCCGCGATCTTCGCTAGCCAGAGGCCGCATGACCCCGAAAATCGGATCCGATTTCGGAAGGATCATGCGCCAAGATTAAGGTGTTGCAGCGTCCTTTGTGCGGCCAAGAGGACGCGCGGCACTGTAATGGTAAGGCCAAGGACGCATGATCGGAAAAATCAGGATTTTCCTGGCGCTGGGCCTCGTCGTTGCCGGTTCGCTGGTCCTGGTGCCGTTGCAGATACTGTCGATGAAAACCGGCTGGTGGCCGGAAACCGTCATCCTCAAGATATGGCATAGGCTGATCGTCCGGGCGCTCGGCATGCGCATCCATGTCAAGGGGACGCTGTCGGCCAAGCGCCCCTTGCTGGTTGCCGCGAACCACATCTCCTGGACCGACATCATGGTGCTGGGCTCTTTTGCCGATGTGAAGTTCATCGCCAGGGCCGACATGGAAGGCTGGCCGCTGATCGGCATGCTGTCGAAACTGCAGCGCACGGTCTTCATCGAGCGCGAACGCAAGCGTTCCTCGGGGGACCAGGCCAGCGAGATCGCCGGCCGCATGGCCAGGGGCGACGCCATGGTGCTGTTCGCCGAGGGCTCGACCGGTGACGGCAATGTCGTCCTGCCGTTCAAGAGCACGCTGTTCGGGGCCGCCTCGATGGCGATTTCGGAGGGTGCTGCCGAGCAGGTATTCATCCAGCCGGTGGCGATCGTCTATACGCGCCTGCATGGCGTGCCGCTCGGCCGCCGGCACCGCCCGATCGCAGCCTGGATCGGCGACGAGGATTTGATGCCGCACCTCAAGGTGCTGATGGCCGAAGGCGCCCTCGATGTCGAGGTGCATTTCGGCGAAGCGATTGCCTTTTCCAAGGGCTCGAACCGCAAGGAAACGGCGAAGCTGATGGAAAGGCAGGTGCGTGAGATGATGCAGGCGTCACTCGCCGATCCGCGCCCGAGCCGCTAGCCCGGCACGCTCCTGCGGGCGCATACCGAGAATCGTCTGTTTTTTGTCACGGAAAGGCGTTAGAAGCCGCCGGATGGACTTGAACACGATTGAAAGCGACGACATCGGCGCTGTCGCCGGAGAGCCGGCAGCGCGCGCCACGGCAACGAAGAAGGTCTTCATCAAGACCTATGGCTGCCAGATGAACGTCTATGACTCACAGCGCATGAGCGACGCTCTGGCCGCCGACGGCTACACCGCGACCGATGCCATCGGCGAGGCTGATCTCGTGCTGCTCAACACCTGCCATATCAGGGAGAAGGCGGCCGAAAAGGTCTATTCCGAGCTCGGACGCATCCGTGACATCAAGGCGGAGCGCGCCGATGCCGGCCGCGAGTTGCTGATCGGCGTCGCCGGCTGCGTGGCGCAGGCCGAGGGCGCCGAGATCATCAGGCGCTCTCCGGCTGTCGATCTGGTCATCGGTCCGCAGACCTATCACCGCTTGCCTGACGTGCTGGCGAGTGTCCGTGGCGGCGAGAAGATCGTCGAGACCGAATACGCCATTGAGGACAAGTTCGAGCATCTGCCGCAACCCAGGCGCGCCGAGATCATCAAGCGCGGCGTCACCGCCTTCCTCACTGTGCAGGAAGGCTGCGACAAGTTCTGCACCTTTTGCGTCGTGCCCTACACCAGAGGTTCCGAAGTATCGCGCCCGGTCGCACAGATCGTCGCTGAGGCCGAGCGGCTCGCCGAGGCCGGTGTGCGCGAGGTGACGCTGCTTGGCCAGAACGTCAATGCCTGGCATGGCCAAGGCGAAAATGGCGAGGAATGGGGTCTTGGCCGGCTGCTGTTCCGGCTGGCCGAAATCCCCGGCCTTGCGCGGCTGCGCTACACCACCAGCCATCCGCGCGACATGGACGACGAGCTGATTGCTGCCCACCGCGACCTGCCGTCGCTGATGCCCTATCTGCATCTGCCGGTGCAGTCGGGATCCGACCGTATCCTCAAGGCGATGAACCGCAGGCACACGGCCAAGGAGTATCTGGCGTTGCTTGATCGCATCCGTGCCGCGCGGCCGGATATCGCACTGTCTGGCGACTTCATCGTCGGCTTCCCCGGTGAAACGGACGCCGATTTCGAAGCGACCATGGAATTGGTGCGCCAGGTGAACTACGCCTCGGCCTTTTCCTTCAAATATTCGCCACGCCCTGGCACGCCGGGCGCCGATATGCCCGATCATGTGCCGGAATCGGTCAAGGACGAACGCCTGCAGCTCCTGCAGGCTCTGCTTTTGAAACAACAGCAGGATTTCGGCTCGAGCCTGGTCGGCAGCACCATCGACACGCTGATCGAGAAGCCTGGCCGGCAGGCCGGCCAGAAGGTTGGCCGCTCGCCTTGGCTACAGCCGGTTATTGTTGATGAAAAGGCCGGCGAAATCGGTGACATTATCCAGGTACGAATCACGAAGACGGGCTACAATAGCCTGTTCGCCGAATTGGCCTGATGGTCTCGGCAGATGAGGAGAGACGGTTGAGCGCAGCGGAGCTGAAGAATCTGCCCCCGGTACCGGCATCTGGGGCTTCTGACATGGCGCACATCGTTCTGACTTTCGACAACAACAAGCTTGCCAGCGCCCTTTACGGTCAGTTCGACGAGAACCTCGCCCGGCTCGAGCAGAAGCTCGGCGTCGACATACGCTCGCGCGGCAACCAGCTGACCATCAAGGGGTCTGCTTCGGCCGCCGAACAAGCGCGCCGCGCCTTGGACAATCTCTACGGGATTCTGCAGAAAGGCGTCGATATCAGTCAGTCCGATGTCGACGGCGCCGTGCGCATGGCGGTGGCCGCCGACGATCAACTCACGCTGCCGACGCTAGAGCGCAAGGGCAAGGTTTCAGCTGCCCAGATATCCACCCGCAAGAAGACGATCTACGCCCGCTCGCTCACCCAGGACGCCTATATGCGGGCCTTGGAGCGGTCGGAACTGGTGTTCGGCATCGGTCCGGCCGGCACCGGCAAGACTTATCTGGCGGTGGCGCATGCGGCGATGCTGCTCGAACGCGGCATGGTCGAGCGTATCGTGCTGTCGCGCCCCGCGGTCGAAGCCGGCGAGCGGCTGGGTTTCCTGCCCGGCGACATGAAGGAGAAGGTCGATCCCTATCTGCGGCCGCTCTATGACGCGCTCTATGACATGATGCCGGCCGACAAGGTCGAACGCGCCATTGCGGCGGAAGTGATCGAGATCGCGCCGCTCGCCTTCATGCGCGGCCGCACGCTGGCGCATGCCGCGGTCATCCTCGACGAGGCGCAGAACACCACGCCGATGCAGATGAAGATGTTCCTGACGCGTCTTGGCGAAAATTCGCGCATGATCGTGACGGGCGATCCGACCCAGATCGACCTGCCGCCGAACACCAAGTCCGGCCTGGTCGAGGCGCTCAGGATTCTTGACGGCGTGACGGGTATGGTGACGGTGCGCTTCAACGAGGGTGACGTCGTCCGGCATCCGCTGGTCGCCGAGATCGTCAAGGCCTATGACCGGGACGGCAAGCTCGCGCGCGGCATGGGGACCGAAGGCTGATTTGACCCCATGACCGAGCCCGAAAGGCCTGATGGGATGGGCCTGCCCCTTCCCGTCGACATCGATCTGATGGTCGAGGCGGGAAACTGGCCTGGAGAGGCGGTGCTTTTGCAGCTTGTCGACAAAGCCGCCGCGGCCGCTTTCGCCGAAACCGGCGCGGCAGGACATTCCGAACTGAGTGTCGTTTTTTCCGACGACGCCCATATCCGCACGCTGAACGCCGGCTGGCGCGGCAAGGACAAGCCGACCAACGTCTTGTCTTTCCCGGCTTTTCCGCATGCGAAAGGCGCTCCGCTGCCGCCGATGTTGGGCGACATCGTGCTCGCCGCCGAGACGGTGGCGCGCGAGGCGGCACTGGAAGACAAGCCCCTGGAGAACCATATCTCCCATCTCGTCATCCATGGCCTGCTGCATTTGCTGGGCTACGATCACGAGACCGACGCCGAGGCCGAGGAGATGGAAGCTCTCGAACGTACAGCGCTCGCAAGGCTTGCCATTCCCGATCCCTACGCGTAACTACATCTGACAATTGACCGGACGACGATGAACGACAAACCAGAGACTGCCGCCCGCCCCGACGCCGGCAGTGCCGCCAAGGCTTCCGATACGTCGGAAGAGGGATCAAGTCCGAGTACCGTTACCCCTGGTGTTGCCAACACCGGCAGCGTTGCCAGCGAGTCTTCGCCTGCCGGCCCCTCCCTGTTCGAGCGTGTTCTGGGCCTGTTCCGGCAACGCAATGGAACCAGCCTGCGTGAGGAAATCGCCGGCGCGCTTGCCGAGACAGCCAGCGATGCCGAATCCTTCTCGCCTGGCGAGCGCGCCATGCTCAACAACATCCTGCGGTTGCGTGAAGTGCGTGTCGAGGACGTCATGGTGCCGCGCGCCGATATCGAGGCCGTCGAAATCACCACGACTCTCGGCGACCTCCTGGGCACCTTCGAACAATCCGGCCACTCCCGCATGCCGGTCTATTCCGAGACGCTCGATGATCCGCGCGGCATGGTCCATATCCGTGACGTGCTGGCGCACATCACCAAGCTCGCGCGCGTCAAGAAGGGGCGCACGACCAGGAAGACGCCGGCCGCCACGCAGCTTGATCTTGCCCAGGTCGACCTCGCGCGCACCATCGGCGAACTCAACCTGATCCGCCCGGTTCTGTTCGTGCCGCCTTCGATGCTTGCCTCCGACCTGATGGGCCGCATGCAGACGACGCGCACGCAGATGGCACTGGTCATCGACGAATATGGCGGCACGGACGGCCTTGTCTCGCTCGAGGACATTGTCGAGATGGTCGTTGGCGATATCGAGGACGAGCATGACGATGACGAGCCGATGATCACCCAGGCCGGCGACGGCGTGTTCGTCGTCGACGGCAAGGCCGAGATCGACGACGTCGCCAAGATGATCGGCGGCGATTTCGCCGCTGGCGAACATGGCGAATATGTCGACACCATCGGCGGCATGATCTTCAACACGCTCGGCCGCGTGCCGGCGCGCGGTGAGGTGGTGCAGGCCATCCCGGGCTTCGAGTTCCATGTGCTCGATGCCGATCCGCGCCGCGTCAAGCGCGTGCGCATCGTGCAGAGCCAGAAGGGCGAACGCCGCCGGCGTGCCGCGGCGCGCACCGAACAGGCCTGAGCCGCTCGCTCGCCGATGACGATTGAGGATCCGTTCAAGCACGCGCGCGTAGGGTCCGGTGTCTTCTACAGGGGTCCTCGCACCGCGCTCACATGGCTGGAAGCGGCGTTCGGCTTCGAGCGCAACATGGTTGTCAGTGACGCCGAGGGAAAGCTCGTCCATTCCGAGATGCGGTTCGGCGATTGCTACATCATCGTCGATTCTGAATGGGCTGATTATGTCGCCAGCCCGGCTGCGGTCTCCGGCAAGAACACCCAGTCGGTCTATGTCAGGCTGAAGGACGGCCTCGAAGCGCATTGTGAGCAGGCGCGGGCGGCCGGTGCGGTAATAATCCAGGAGCCGACGGATCAGTTCTATGGCGAGCGCCAGTATCGGGCCCGCGATCCCGAGGGTCACGTATGGACCTTCACGCAGGCGATCCGTTCCGTTTCCCGCGAAGAGGCCGAACACCTGGGCGGCCTGCGGATCGAGGGTTGGCATCGATAGAGCGGCGGTCGGGGCATCGCGGCCGTCGGCGTTTGGAGTGCAAGCCGCGGCCTGATAAATCTGGCGTCCTGATTCGCGCGACTCGGAAGTATGCATGGTGCGCCTTGCTGGCCGGATAATTCTGCTTTGGGGTTGGCGGCGCGCGCTCGTTGCCTTTCTTGCCGGAGCGCTGGCGGTGCTCGGCCAGGCGCCATACGATTTCTTCGCCGCCTGCTTTATTTCATTTCCCTTGCTGGTCTGGCTGCTGGACGGTGCAACCGGCGAAGCCTCCGGCAGCCTGTTCCGGCGCCTGCGGCCGGCTTTCGCCGTCGGTTGGTGGTTTGGCTTTGGCTATTTCCTCGCCAGCCTCTGGTGGGTCGGCTCGGCGCTGCTGGTCGAGGCCGACAGCTTTGCCTGGGCGCTTCCCTTCGCCGTAATCGGCATTCCCTTCGCGCTCGCCTTTTTCTATGGCTTTGCGACGATGGTCGCCCGGCTTCTGTGGAGCAGCGATGTCGGCCGCATCGCCGCTCTTGCCTTCGGCTTCGGGTTGACGGAATGGCTGCGCGGCTTCCTGTTCACCGGCTTCCCCTGGAATGCGATCGGCTACGCGGCGATGCCCGTGCCCCTTCTGATGCAGAGCGTCTCGGTGACCGGCATGATCGGCATGAACGCTCTTGCCGTGTTCCTCTTTTCCCTGCCCGCATTGCTGGCGGCGCGCCGGCATCTTCGCCTCGGCGCAGCCCTGTTTGTGCTGCTTGCCGCCGCCCATGTCGGCTTCGGCTATGTCAGGCTTGCCACTCCTGAAAAACCGGCTGAGCGCAGCCTGGATGTCCGCATCGTCCAGCCGGCGGTGGACCTGTCGGAAAAATGGAACGCCTCGGTGCGTGACCGCATCTTCGCCACCCTGTTAGGCCTGTCCGCCAAGGCACCGGACCCCGGTCACGGAAAGCCGCAGCTGATCCTGTGGCCGGAAACCTCGGTGCCGTTCCTCTTCACCGAGCGGCCTGATGCGTTGACGGCGCTGGGCGATATGCTGGCCGATGGCCAGATGCTGATTGCCGGCGTCGTTCGCGAGGAGGGCGGCTCGGCGGCCAGCCCTGACAGCCGCTATTACAATTCCGTGGTGGCGATCAACGACAAGGGCGAAATCGCTGACGCCGTCGACAAGGTCCATCTGGTGCCGTTCGGTGAATACCTGCCTTTTGCCGATCTGTTCGGCCGTTTCGGTATCGACCAGCTCGTCGCCGGGCCGATGACGTTCACGGCCGGCAACGAGCGCCACGCAATCACGCTTCCGGGCGGCATCCATGCCCTGCCATTTATTTGTTATGAGGTGATCTTTCCCGACCTCGTGGCGGTTGACGCTACGTCAGCGCAGCTTATTGTGAACGTTACCAACGATGCGTGGTTTGGCGACACGCCGGGGCCATACCAGCATTTCCGGCAGGCTCAGATTCGCGCAGTGGAGAACGGATTGCCCTTGCTGCGCGCTGCCAATAACGGCATCTCGGCCGTCGTCGATCGACACGGACGCGTCGTCGACGCGCTGGCGATCGACGCGCGCGGAGCCATCGATGTGAAGGTGCCGATTTCCGAACAGACGGTCGTTTCCTCAGGCCAGCGACGCATTAACGGAATGCTGATTATGTTGCTGTTTGCGCTGGTGGGGGCCCTGTTGAATGTAAGGCAAAGGCTACGGGTGAATTGACAGTTGGCACATTAGAAACTCATACTGTACCGCCTGAAAATTTCTCGAAGCCAGTGGATCGTTCTGTTGGGGCAGTTCGCCTCCGGCTTTCTTTGGGCAGGAAAAAAACACAAAGCCGAAAAAATTCGGCGAGGAAAAAATGACAGAAGAAAACAAGAAGAAACCGAATCCGATCGACATCCATGTTGGAAGCCGGGTTCGGCTCCGCCGCAACATGCTCGGAATGAGCCAGGAAAAGCTGGGCGAAAATCTCGGCATCACATTTCAACAGATCCAGAAATATGAAAAGGGCACCAATCGCGTCGGCGCCAGCCGCCTGCAGGCGATTGCCTCGATACTCGGCGTGCCCGTCGCCTTCTTTTTCGAGGATGCGCCGGGTCAGGAGTCTGCGGCCAACCGCGGCTTTGCCGAGGATGCCTCGATGGCTTTTGCCGTCGAATTCTGCGGCAGCCCGGAAGGCCTTCAGCTCAACCGCGCCTTTGTCAAGATCGCCGATGTCAAGGTGCGCCGCAGGATCATCGACTTGGTGAAATCGCTCGCAGCGGACGATCTCGACTGATCCGCGATGCGCTTCGAACCGGCGGCAACCAGCCGCCGGTGGCACAAGATGTCGGCGTCGACATTCATGCCAGAACGGCGGCAACGCTTGACGAGCGGCGCTCTGCCCCGCTAACACGTGGCGCGCCAAAATCGGCAGCCCGCCGATCGTTTTCAAGAGGGGACACCCGTGACGCGGCAGAACTACTTCTTTACCTCGGAATCCGTTGCCGAGGGCCATCCCGACAAAGTCTGTGACCGGATCTCCGACGAGATCGTCGATCTGGTCTATCGTGAAGCCAAGAAGACCGGCATGGACCCATGGAAAGTCCGCGTTGCCTGCGAGACCCTGGCGACCACCAACCGCGTCGTCATCGCCGGTGAGGTGCGCGTCCCCGAGACGCTGCTGAAGAAGGACAAGGCCGGTAACATCCTCAAGGACGCGGCGGGGCACCCTGTCGTGAACCCGGCGAAATTCAAATCCGTCGCCCGCAAGGCGATCCGTGAGATAGGCTATGAGCAGGCAGGCTTCCACTGGAAGACGGCCAAGATCGAGGTCCTGCTGCATGGCCAGTCGCCCGACATCGGCCAGGGCGTCGACAACGCCGCCGACCGGCAGGGTGAGGAAGGCGCCGGCGACCAGGGCATCATGTTCGGTTACGCCTGCCGCGAGACGCCGGACCTGATGCCGGCGCCGATCTACTACAGCCACAAGATCCTCGAACTGCTGGCCGCCGCCCGTCACGAAAACAACGGCGAGGCGGGCAAGCTCGGACCGGATGCCAAGAGCCAGGTCACTGTCCGCTACATCGATGGCAAGGCGGCCGAGGCGACGCAGATCGTCCTGTCGACCCAGCATCTCGACTCGACCTGGGACTCCAAGAAGGTCCGCAAGGTCGTGGAACCCTACGTCCGCGAGGCGCTTGGCGACCTCAAGATCGCCGACGATTGCATGTGGTACATCAACCCGACCGGCAAGTTCGTCATCGGCGGGCCAGACGGCGATGCGGGCCTCACCGGCCGCAAGATCATCGTCGACACCTATGGTGGCGCGGCACCTCACGGCGGCGGCGCCTTCTCCGGCAAGGACACCACCAAGGTCGATCGTTCGGCCGCATATGCGGCGCGTTACCTCGCCAAGAATGTCGTGGCGGCGAAACTTGCCGACCGCTGCACCATCCAGCTTTCCTATGCCATAGGTGTCGCCCAGCCGCTGTCGGTCTATGTCGACCTCCACGGCACCGGCAAGGTCGACGAGGCAAAGCTCGAAGACGTGCTGCGCAGCGTGATGGATCTGTCGCCGTCGGGCATCCGCCGCCACCTGGACCTCAACAAGCCGATTTACGCCAAGACGTCGTCCTACGGTCATTTCGGTCGCAAGGCCGGCCGTGATGGGTCTTTCTCCTGGGAGAAGACCGACCTCGCCAAGGCGCTCAAGGATGCCGTCGCGGCCTGAGCGCCACGACGGACCCTGCGCCCAACCAGATGAGCCCGCAAGACAGGCCAAGCCGTACGACCGAAGCCTTTTTCGGTCGTCGGCGCGGCAAGCCCGTTCGCCCGCAGCAGGCCGCGGCCCTGGAAAGCGGCCTTGGCGCCTATCGGCTCGATCTGGCGACCGCGGCGCCGCCGGATCTGCGCACTCTGTTTGAAGCTGACGTTTCGGCCGTGCGGCTCGAAATCGGCTTTGGCGGTGGCGAACATCTCCTGCATCGCGCCGTCGAGGCGCCGACGATCGGCTTCATCGGCGTCGAGCCCTTCGTCAACGGCATGGCCAAGATGATGATGGCGATTCGGGAAAGGCCGCTTGCCAATCTCAGGGTCTATGACGACGACGCCACGCAATTGCTCGACTGGCTGCCCTCGGCCTCGCTGGACGGCATTGATCTTCTTTATCCCGACCCCTGGCCGAAGAAGAAGCACTGGAAGCGGCGCTTCGTCAGCCAGGTCAATCTCGACCGTTTCGCGCGTGTCCTGAAGCCGGGTTCGAAATTCCGCTTCGCGTCCGATATCGACACGTATGTGAACTGGACCTTGCTGCATTGCCGGGCGCATGGCGCCTTCGCATGGCAGGCCGCGGAAGCGGCGGACTGGCATCGCCCTTACGATGGCTGGCCAGGCACCCGTTACGAGGCGAAGGCCATTCGCGAGGGCCGGCCGCCCGCCTACCTGACTTTCATCAGGACGTAAGCCTTCCGGCAGGCTCAGAAGCGGTCGATTCGGTTGAACACAGCCGGATCCAGCCAAGCTTGCGCAGGTCCTCCGCGCGCGGCTTGCGGCCGGCTTCCACGGCGCGCGATGCGGCGACGACGCTGCCGAACGTTGTGAAGAGATCGCCCAAGGCGGAAAATATTCTGCGGTTGCTCATGATCTTGTCCTTTCGCGCGGCAATTCTGTTCGTGTCGTGGCTAACAGATAGGAGCATCCTGTCGGCGCTCACAGGGATTGCCGCATGGGGGCCATGCGTCTGAAGCAGCGCGGACGCCGTCAGGGCTTTTGCCGCCCCGGCACAGCGGACTTGAAAGGCCGGCCCGGATCGTCTATATCAGCTTCAAATTCTTGGTCGGTATGACGAAGAGTGGGTCCACCCGGTCCCGCTCTTTTTTATTACCTGCCGATAGGTTCGAAAAGAACGACAGGGATTAGATGACTGCAACGGCAAGCGAAGGTGACGACCGCATCATCCGCGAAAGCGGCATCGATGCGCGCATCGCGCTGATCATCCAACCCGTGCTGCGCGGCATCGGGTTTCGCCTGGTGCGCGTGCGACTGTCCGGTCAGAACGGGCTGACGCTGCAGATCATGGCCGAGCGCGAGGACGGCACCATGACCGTCGAGGATTGCGAAGCGGTCAGCCGCGCGGTGTCGCCGGCGCTCGACGTCGACGATCCGATCGAGAAGGCGTATCATCTGGAAGTCTCTTCTCCCGGCATCGACCGGCCGCTGGTCCGCAAGTCGGATTTCACGGCGTGGACTGGCCACCTGGTGAAGATGGAGACGTCGGTCGTCGTCGCCGACCGCAAGCGCTTCAAGGGCAAGATCGCCGAAGCCGGCGAAAATGACGTGCTGATCGAGCGCGACAAGGCGGCCTATGGCGAGGAGCCGACGGTGCGCGTGCCCTACGATGCGATCGCGGAGGCGCGCCTGATCCTGACCGACGACCTGATCCGCGATGCCTTGTCGAAGGACAACAGGGCGCGCAAGGAAGCCAAGAAACGCCGCGGCGAGCCGGACGACGACGTGCCAGAGGGTGCGGAAACGGACGCCACGGAAGAACACGAACAGGAAAGTTGATTGAGCTGCCGGACCCGAAGGTCCGGCAAACAGGCTCGGGAGAAAGAACATGGTTGTAAGCGCCAACAGACTTGAACTGCTGCAGATTGCCGACGCGGTCGCGCGTGAAAAGTCGATCGACAAGTCGATCGTCATCGCCGCCATGGCCGATGCGATCCAGAAAGCGGCGCGTTCGCGGTACGGTCAGGAGACCAATATCCGTGCCGACATCAACCCGAACACCGGCGAGATGAAGCTGCAGCGGCTGATGGAAGTGGTCGAAAAGGTCGACGATTATGCCACGCAGATCGCCATTTCCTCTGCTCGGGAGCGCAATCCCGACGCTCAGCTCGGCGATTTCATCGCCGAACAGCTGCCGCCGATGGATTTCGGCCGCATCGCCGCCCAGTCCGCCAAGCAGGTCATCGTGCAGAAGGTGCGCGAGGCTGAACGCGACCGCCAGTACGACGAATACAAGGACCGCATCGGCGAGATCGTCAACGGCACCGTCAAGCGCGTCGAATATGGCAATGTCATCGTCGATCTCGGCCGTGGCGAGGCGATCATCCGCCGTGACGAACTGATCCCGCGCGAGAACTACAAGTATGGCGACCGCGTCCGTGCCTACGTCTACGACGTGCGCCGCGAGCAGCGCGGCCCGCAGATATTCCTGTCGCGCACCCATCCGCAGTTCATGGCCAAGCTCTTCACCATGGAAGTGCCGGAAATCTATGACGGCATCATCGAGATCAAGTCGGTCGCCCGTGACCCGGGCTCACGCGCCAAGATCGCCGTCATCTCGCGCGACAGCTCGATCGATCCGGTCGGTGCCTGCGTCGGTATGCGCGGCAGCCGCGTCCAGGCGGTCGTCGGCGAATTGCAGGGCGAGAAGATCGACATCATTCCGTGGTCGCCCTCGGCCGCTTCCTTCATCGTCAACGCGCTGCAGCCGGCCGAAGTCGCCAAGGTGGTTCTCGACGAGGATGCCGAGCGCATCGAGGTTGTGGTGCCGGACGATCAACTGTCGTTGGCCATCGGCCGTCGCGGCCAGAACGTGCGCCTTGCCTCGCAGCTCACCGGCTGGGACATCGACATCCTGACCGAGCAGGAAGAGAGCGAGCGGCGGCAGAAGGAATTCGTCGAGCGCTCGGCGCTGTTCATGGAAGCCCTCGACGTCGACGAAATGGTCGGCCAGGTGCTTGCCTCGGAAGGCTTCACCAGCGTCGAGGAAGTGGCCTACGTCGATTCCGGCGAAATCTCCTCGATCGATGGCTTCGACGAGGACACCGCTTCGGAAATCCAGACCCGCGCCCGCGAATATCTGGAGAAGATCGAGGCCCAGCATGACGAGAAGCGCAAGGCGCTGGGTGTCAAGGACGAGCTGCGCGAAATCCCCGGCATCACCACCGCCATGATGGTGACGCTTGGCGAAGACGGCGTGAAGACGATCGAGGATTTCGCCGGCTATGCCGCCGACGACCTGACCGGCTGGAAGGAACGCAAGGACGGCGAAACCAAGGTGTACCCCGGCGTGCTGGCCAATCACGGCGTTTCGCGCGCCGACGCCGAGCAGATGGTGCTCGCCGCCCGTCTCAAGGCCGGCTGGATTTCCGAGGACGAGCTCGCGGCCGAAGAAGCATCGGCTGACGAAGCCGTTGGTGCGTGAGGTGAAACCGCATCGCACAGAACCCGCCCCTGGACGAGATGAACGATCGCACCTGCATCGTCACCCGCAAGCAGGCCGAACCGGATGATCTGATCCGGTTCGTCGTCGGCCCGGATTCGGCCGTCGTTCCCGATCTTAAGAGAAATCTGCCCGGCCGTGGTTGCTGGGTGAGTGCTGACCGCCTACATATCGACACGGCGGCGGCCAAAAACCTCTTTGCCCGCGCCTTCAAGGCACAGGTGGTTGTGCCGCCCAATCTGGGCGGCATGGTCGACGGGTTGCTCTCCAAATCCGCGCTTGGCATGCTGGGTCTCGCCCGCAAGGCAGGCGCGATAGCGCTGGGTGCCACCAAGGTGGAGAGCGCGGTGCGCGGCGGGCTGGCGCTTTTCGTGCTCCACGCGACCGAAGCGTCCGACGATGGCGTACGCAAGATCAGCCAGGCGCGGCGGGCGACCGTCCATATTGGCGGCCCTTCCATCCTTGCCTACAAACTTTTCTCCGAGGCCGAGTTGAGCTTGGCATTGGGGGGTACAAATGTGATACATGCTGCCGTCCTCGCGGGAGACGCGGGTAAGGCGGTCCAGAAGCGCATGGTTGCGCTCGACCGGTATCGGGGCGGTACCCCGGACGATCTGGCAATGCTTGCGGCCGTTGCTGACGAAGATGAGGCCGCAGAGGATATGGAATGAGCGATACGAAATCGGGCGACGACAAGACGTTGAGTGTTACGCCGAAGAAGACCTTGACGCTGAAGCGCCCCGGCATGGAACAGGGCACCGTGCGCCAGAACTTCTCGCATGGCCGTACCAAGTCGGTCGTGGTCGAGACCAAGAAGCGCAAGTTCTCGCTGCCCGGCGACAGGCCGGAGCCGGTAGCCGCTGCCCCTGCGCCTGTTTTCACGCCAAAGCCGCCGGTCGCGGCTGTCGCGCCCGTCGTGCAGGAAGCGCCCAAGGCGCCGCCGCCCCCGCCGCCTCCGGTCGAGCGCAGCGGCATGGTGCTGAACGAATTGTCGCGCAGTGAAATGGAAGCGCGCCGCAGGGCACTCGAGGGCTCGAAGGTTCGCGAAGTCGAGGACCGCCAGCGCGCCGCCGAGGAGGCCAAGCGCCGCGCCGAGGAAGAAGAGCGCCGCAAGCGTGAGCGCGAGGAATCCGCGCGCCGGCAGGCCGAGGAGGAAGCGCGCCTGCAGGCCGAAGCCGAATCCCGCCGCCGCGCCGAGGAAGAGGCACGCCGCCGCGCGCCGCAGGCCGCCGAACTGGCGACATCGGACGAAGAGGAAGAGGTCAAGCCGAAGCGGGCTGGCGCCGGGGCGCCGGTACGCCGCCCGGTCACGCCCGAAGTGGCGCGTCCGGCCAAGCCGACCAAGGGCGAGGAAGACCGTCGCCGCGGCAAGCTGACACTGAATTCCGCGCTTTCCGACGAGGATGCGCGGGCCCGTTCGCTGTCGTCGATGCGTCGCCGTCAGGAGAAGTTCAAGCGCGCGATGCACAATGAACCGCGCGAGAAAGTCATGCGCGAAGTGATCTTGCCCGAGACCATCACCATCCAGGAACTGGCGCAGCGCATGTCCGAACGTGCGGTCGATGTCGTCAAGTTCTTCATGAAGCAGGGCCAGATCCTGAAGCCGGGCGACGTCATCGACGCCGACACGGCCGAGCTGGTCGCCACCGAATTCGGCCACACGGTCCGCCGCGTCGCCGAGTCCGACATCGAGGAAGGCCTGTTCAACATCGCCGATCGTCCGGAAGACCTGGTGCCGCGTCCGCCGGTCGTGACCATCATGGGTCACGTCGACCACGGCAAGACCTCGCTGCTGGATGCGATCCGCAACGCCAATGTCGTGTCCGGCGAGGCCGGCGGCATCACCCAGCATATCGGCGCCTATCAGGTCGAGAAGAACGGTCAGAAGATCACCTTCATCGACACGCCCGGCCACGCCGCCTTCACGGCGATGCGCGCCCGCGGCGCCCAGGCCACCGACATTGCCATTCTCGTGGTGGCTGCCGACGACAGCGTGATGCCGCAGACGATCGAATCGATCAGCCATGCCAAGGCGGCCAACGTTCCGATTATCGTGGCGATCAACAAGATCGACAAGCATGACGCCGATCCGCAGAAGGTGCGCTCCGAACTGCTGCGCCACGAGGTGTTCGTGGAATCGATGGGCGGTGAAGTGCTTGACGTCGAAGTGTCGGCGACCAAGGGCACCAATCTCGACAAGCTGCTCGAAGCGATCCTGCTGCAGGCCGAAATCCTCGACCTGAAGGCCAATCCGGACAGGACCGCCGAGGGCGTCGTCATCGAGGCCCAGCTCGACAAGGGCCGCGGCCCCGTCGCCACAGTGCTGGTGCAGACCGGCACGCTGATGCCGGGCGACATTCTCGTCGCCGGCAACGAATGGGGCCGGGTGCGCGCGCTGGTCAACGATCGTGGCGAACAGATCAAGGAAGCGCCGCCGGCGATGCCGGTCGAGGTGCTCGGCCTTCAGGGCACGCCGCAGGCTGGTGACCGCTTCGCGGTCGTCAACAACGAGGCTCGCGCCCGCGAGATCACCGAATACCGCCAGCGTCTGGCGCGCGAGAAGGCGGTTGCCAAGCATGCCGGTCAGCGCGGCTCGCTCGAACAGATGATGTCGCAGTTGCAGACGAGCGGGCTGAAGGAATTCCCGCTGGTCATCAAGGGCGACGTTCAGGGTTCGATCGAGGCGATCAATGCCGCGCTGGACAAGCTCGGCACCGACGAGGTGCGTGCGCGCATCGTCCACGCCGGCGCCGGCGCCATCACCGAAAGCGACGTTTCCCTGGCGGAGACCTCGGGCGCGGCAATCATCGGCTTCAACGTCCGTGCCAATGTGCAGGCGCGTGCAGCGGCCGCGGCCGCGGGCATCGAGATCCGCTACTACTCGATCATCTACAACCTCGTGGATGATGTGAAAGCGGCTCTGTCGGGCCTGCTGTCGCCGGAGCGTCGCGAAACCTTCATCGGCAATGCCGAGATCCTCGAGATCTTCGACATCACCAAGGTCGGCAAGATCGCCGGCTGCCGTGTCACCGAAGGCAAGGTCGAGCGCGGCGCGGGCGTGCGCCTGATCCGCGACAATGTCGTCATCCACGAAGGCACGCTGAAGACGCTGAAGCGCTTCAAGGACGAGGTTGCGGAAGTCCCCGTCGGCCAGGAGTGCGGCATGGCCTTCCAGAACTACGAGGACATGCGCGTCGGCGACATCATCGAGTGCTTCCGCGTCGAGATGGTGACCCGGACACTCTGAGTTCGAGTGACTTGTCGGTATCGGGCGGTGGTCGTAAGACCGCCGCCCAAAGCCTGTTGAGAACTGTTTGAGACATGCGGCACGGTCCCATCCCGCGCCTCACGCTTTCAGGATTGAGAAAAATGCCCCGTTCCACCACATCCGGTCCATCCCAGCGCATGCTGCGCGTTGGCGAGCAGGTGCGCCATGCGCTTTCCGAAACCCTGCAGCGCGGCGAGATCATCGACCCGTTGATTGAAAACTCGGTCGTTTCGGTCTCCGAAGTGCGCATGTCGCCCGATCTCAAGATCGCCACGGCCTTTGTATCCCCGCTCGGTGCAAAGGATGCCGGCGCCGTCATCGAAGCGCTCAACAAGCATGCGAAATTCGTCCGCGGCCGTGTCTCCGGTGCGCTCAGGCAAATGAAATACATGCCGGAGTTCCGCTTCCGGCTGGACACATCCTTCGACAATTTCGCCAGGATCAACGACCTGCTGAAGTCGCCCGAAGTGGCCCGCGATCTTGATGCGGACGACGACAAGAACAAAGACGACAGGGTCAAAGACGACAGGGACAGCGAATAATGGGGCGTCGCGGCAAGAAAAAGGGTCGGCCGGTCTCCGGCTGGGTGGTGCTGGACAAGCCGGTCGGCATGGGATCGACCGAGGCTGTGTCCAAGATCAAATGGCTGTTCCAGGCCGAAAAAGCCGGCCACGCCGGTACGCTCGACCCTCTGGCTTCCGGCATGCTGCCGATCGCGCTCGGCGAAGCCACCAAGACCGTGCCTTACGTGCAGGACGGCGCCAAGATTTATCGTTTCACCGTCGCCTGGGGCGATGAGCGCTCCACCGACGATCTTGAAGGGCCGGTGACGAAGAGCTCTGACCTGCGTCCGACCGAAGCCGAGGTGCGGGCCCTGCTGCCGAAATACACCGGCGTCATCATGCAGACGCCGCCGCAATTCTCGGCCGTCAAGATCGCGGGCGAACGCGCCTACGACCTCGCCCGCGAAGGCGAGACGGTCGACATCCCCCCGCGCGAGATCGAGATCGGGCGTCTCGACGTCGTCGAGCACGGCGCCGATTACACGGTTTTCGAGGTCGAATGCGGCAAGGGCACCTATGTGCGTTCGCTGGCGCGTGACATGGGCCGCGACCTCGGCTGCTTCGGCCATGTTTCCGACCTGCGCCGGGTCGAGGTCGAGCCGTTCACGCCGCAGGATTTCGTTACCATCGCCGAACTTGAGGCGGCGCGCTTCGGCGCGCAAGGTGAAGACAAGTCAGGTTCGGACGACGGCGGCGACGCCCCGGACGCGCCGATCGACTTCGACGCGATCGATGCGCTTCTTGTCGATACGTCAGCGGCTCTCGATTGCCTGCCGCAGATCGCCATCAGCGATGACGCCGCGACCAAGATCCGTCTCGGCAACCCGGTCATCATTCGTGGCCGCGATGCGCCGGTGGAGGCTGAAGAAGCCTGCGCGACGGCACGCGGCAAGCTGGTTGCCATCGGCGCGATCGAACAGGGCATGTTCAAGCCCAAGCGGGTCTTTGCCGGCTGATGGCTCTCGTCTAACTTCGGTTGGACTTTAAGATCGGGGGGCACATGGCAAAGGCCGAGGCGGTGAAAAAGCGGGCGCCGGTGAAGACGCGGCGGCCGCCGGTCGGCGCCTCGCCGGGCACGCTGATCGCCGATCCGGCGGCGCGGCGCTCCGAACTGCGGCTGACCCTGATCTCGCCGCAGAAATTCAAGACCATCGACAATGCCAGCATCGACGACGTCGAGGCCAATTGCCACAAATGGCCGGTAATCTGGCTCGACTGCACTGGTCTCGCCAACATCCAGCTGATCGAGGAGATCGGCCGCATCTTCAGCCTGCACCCGCTGGCGCTGGAGGACGTCGTCAACACCGGCCAGCGGCCGAAGGTCGACTTCTTCGAGGATCATGTTTTCGTCGTCGTGCGCATGATCGACGATATCACCGCGCATCGCTACGAACAGATCGCTGTGTTCCTCGGCGAGAACTTCGTCGTCACTTTCCAGGAGCGCGAGGGAGATCCGTTCGATCCCGTGCGCAAGCGCATCGAGAGTTCGGCGCCCAATCGGTTGCGCACGCGCGGCGCCGACTATCTGGCCTATGCACTGATCGACGCCATCGTTGACAGCTATTTCCCGCCGATCGAGGCGGCCGGCGACCTGGTCGACGGCATCGAGGACCAGATGCTGCATTCGACGCACAAGCACCAGATGCGGCAGCTGCATGAATTGCGGCGCGACGCCAATGTGCTGAAGGGCGTGCTTTGGCCGATGCGCGATGCCCTGGCGACGCTGATCCGCAACGACGTGGCCTGTGTCAGAGCCGAGACCAAGGTCTTCCTCAACGACACGCTCGACCATTCGCTCCGGCTGATCGAGCTGGTGGAGACCCAGCGCGACATGCTGACCGGACTGATCGAGATGCATCTGTCGCTGAGCCAGGCGCGCACCAACGATGTCATCAGCTATCTCACCATCGTCTCGGTCATCTTCATGCCGCTCACATTCCTGGTTGGCGTCTGGGGCATGAACTTCGATCCCGGGAGTTCGCCCTGGAACATGCCGGAGCTGAAGGCCTATTACGGCTATCCCGCGTCGTTGCTGTTCATGGCCGTTATCGCCGCTGGGCTGATCGCCTTTTTCAAATGGAAGAAATGGCTGTAACCGGTACAAAGTTTGGTACTTGAGCTGAAAAGCCGGCTTCGTGAATTGGGCTGGTGTTTTGCCGGGAATTGCACTATATGCGCCGCAGCATAGCGCTAGGACGCTTTGCTTGCACCGGCCCCTGCTGGACGACATCCCGGCTGAGGGCGACCCGTTTCCTCGAACAGATAAGGAAAAACACGATGTCGATTACTGCCGAGCGCAAGAAGGAATTGATGGGTGAATTCGCTACCGCCAAGGGCGATACCGGGTCTCCGGAAGTCCAGGTGGCCATCCTTTCCGAGCGCATCAAGAACCTGACCGACCATTTCAAGGACCACAAGAAGGATAATCATTCCCGCCGTGGTCTGCTCGCTCTCGTGTCCCAGCGCCGCAGCCTGCTTGACTATCTCAAGCGCAAGGACGACGCGCGCTACCAGACACTGATCGAGAAGCTCGGTCTGCGCCGTTGACGAATTGACCGGCGGGCTCCCACAGGGAGTCCGCCGGTCGCGCATTTGAGCATCGGGCCAACCCGAACTCGAATGCAGGACTGGAGCGCCGCGCACCCATCTGGATGCCGGACGGACGCTCCGAAAAGCTGAATTTGCGCATGACGCGTTCCGTAAGCCGTGGTTTTCGGGGTCATGCGCAGGCCAGTCGATCGATTGGCCATATCCGGCTTCGAGCGCGCAGAGGGCCACTCGAAGTCACCCATGGACGGTCATGGGGCAGGATTGCAGGACGCTCGTATGGCCATTGTGCCGGTCAAACCCGAGCTTCCCGTTGTCTTGCCCGTGGCTGCCCGAGAAAGGAAGCCAGAGGAAAGGGCACCCGCGCATGATGAAAACGGCGCGGTCCTTCCTCATACAAAGGACAAGACATGTTCAATCAACACAAAGTGGAAATCGAATGGGGCGGCCGCCCGCTCATCCTCGAAACCGGCAAGATCGCGCGCCAGGCTGACGGTGCCGTGCTTGCCACTTACGGCGAGACCGTGGTTCTCGCCACCGTCGTTTCGATGAAGGAGCCCAAGCCCGGCCTCGATTTCTTTCCGCTGACCGTCAACTACCAGGAAAAGACCTATGCCGCCGGCAAGATCCCGGGCGGCTATTTCAAGCGCGAAGGCCGTCCGAGCGAGAAGGAAACGCTGGTTTCCCGCCTCATCGACCGCCCGATCCGGCCGCTTTTCGCCGACGGCTACAAGAACGACACCCAGATCGTCGTCACCGTCGTTCAGCACGATCTCGAAAATGACCCGGACATCTTGTCGATCGTCGCCACCTCGGCCGCGCTGACCCTGTCTGGCGTTCCCTTCATGGGCCCGATCGGCGGCGCCCGCGTCGGCTACATCAACGGCGAATATGTTCTCAACCCGCACATTGACGAGATGGAGGAATCCAAGCTCGACCTCGTCGTCGCCGGCACCACCGACGCCGTGCTGATGGTCGAATCCGAAGCCAAGGAACTTTCCGAAGAGCTGATGCTCGGCGCCGTGATGTTCGGCCAGAAGGGCTTCCAGCCGGTAATCGACGCCATCATCAAGCTGGCCGAAGTCGCCGCCAAGGATCCGCGCGACTTCACCGCGCCGGATTATTCCGAGCTCGAAGGCGAGATGCTGAAGATCGTCGGCGACGAACTCCGCGACGCCTACAAGATCACCGACAAGCAGAAGCGCTATGCCGCCGTCGACGCCGTCAAGGCGAAGGTCAAGGCCGCATTTGCTCCGGCCGAGGGCGAGGATCCCAAATACACTTCCGAGCAGATCGGCTCCGTGTTCAAGGAACTCCAGGCCAAGGTCGTGCGCTGGAACATCCTCGACACCGGCTCGCGCATCGATGGCCGTGATCTCAAGACTGTCCGCAAGATCGTCTCCGAAGTCGGCGTCCTGCCGCGTACCCATGGTTCGGCGCTGTTCACCCGCGGCGAGACCCAGGCGCTGGTGGTTGCCACGCTCGGCACCGGCGAGGACGAGCAGTATGTCGATTCGCTGACCGGCATGTACAAGGAGAAGTTCCTCCTTCACTACAACTTCCCTCCCTACTCCGTCGGTGAAACCGGTCGCATGGGTTCGCCGGGCCGCCGCGAAATCGGCCACGGCAAGCTCGCCTGGCGCGCCATCCGCCCGATGCTGCCGAGCGCCGACCAGTTCCCCTACACGCTGCGCGTCGTCTCGGAGATCACCGAGTCCAACGGTTCCTCGTCGATGGCCACGGTCTGCGGCACCTCGCTGGCGCTGATGGATGCCGGCGTGCCGCTGGCCAAGCCGGTTGCTGGCATCGCCATGGGCCTGATCAAGGAAGGTGAGCGCTTCGCCGTGCTGTCGGACATCCTGGGCGACGAGGATCACCTCGGCGACATGGACTTCAAGGTAGCCGGGACCGCCAACGGCATCACCTCGCTGCAGATGGACATCAAGATCGATGGCATCACCGAGGAGATCATGCAGATCGCCCTCGGCCAGGCCAAGGACGGTCGCCTGCATATCCTCGGCGAAATGGCCCATGCGCTGTCCGGCGCACGTGCCGAGCTCGGCGAGTTCGCGCCGCGCATCGAGGTCATGCACATCCCGACCGACAAGATCCGTGACGTCATCGGCTCCGGCGGCAAGGTCATCCGCGAGATCGTCGAGAAGACCGGCGCCAAGATCAACATCGAGGACGACGGCACAGTCAAGATCGCTTCCTCCAACGCCAAGGAGATCGAGGCGGCGAAGAAGTGGATCCACACCATCGTCGCCGAGCCGGAAGTCGGCGAAATCTACGAAGGCACGGTCGTCAAGACCGCCGACTTCGGCGCCTTCGTCAACTTCTTTGGCCCGCGTGACGGTCTCGTCCACATCTCGCAGCTCGCCAATGAGCGCGTTGCCAAGACCTCGGACGTCGTCAAGGAAGGCGACAAGGTCTGGGTCAAGCTGATGGGCTTCGACGAGCGCGGCAAGGTTCGCCTGTCGATGAAGGTCGTCGACCAGGCGACTGGCAAGGAAATCGTGCGCGAGAAGAAGGCCGAAGGCGAAGAAGACGCCGCCTGAGCGATCTGACAACGAAATCGAAGCGGGCGCGGCTGTTGTCGCGCCCGTTTTCGTTTGCAGCAATTCCAGGAAAGGTGCGAAGCGGATTTCCGTCCGGAATTGCGCAAGACACCAAAGGGCAGGGGGACATGTCTGCTGAGGCGCTGAAGACGCTTTTCCATCCGTTCGAGGCCGAGGCTCTTGCCTTGCCAAGCAAGGGCGAACGCGTCCTTTTCCTCGGCGCCGAACCCGGCCTGCGCTTGCCCCAGGGCTTCGCCGCCACTCTGCATCTTGTCCAAGGCTTCCGGCCCTATTTCCGTGCATTGCAGGCGGCTGGCTTCGCGGTCACGCCGCAACCGGCGGGTAATGGTTTTGAAGCCGCGCTGGTGATCGCCGGCCGCCATCGCGGCCAGAACGAACTGCGCGTCGCGGAGGCTCTCCAGCGCTTGGCGCCGGGCGGATTGATCGTCATTGCCGGAAGCAAGGACGACGGCATTGCCAGCCTACGCAAGCGCATCGACGAGCTTGTACCGCTCGACGGCCATATGCCGAAATATCACGGCATCGCTTTCTGGCTGCGCCGGCCGATGGACATGCAGGCTGTCATCGCCTTACGCACCGCCAATCCCGCCTTGCTGGTCGAGGACCGGTTCCACACCGCACCAGGTATGTTCTCCTTCGACCGCGTCGACGCGGGTTCGAAACTGCTGGTCGACAACCTGCCTGGTGATCTGCGTGGCAGCGCGGCCGATTTCTGCGCCGGCTGGGGGTATGTGGCGGCTGAGATGGCTGCCCGCTCGCCAGGCCTGTCGGCTCTCGATCTCTACGAGGCCGATTTTGACGCGCTGGAGGCGGCCAAGGGCAACCTCGGCAACACCTTGGCGCTGGGCTTCTTCTGGACGGATCTGCTCGCCGAGACTGTCGAGCGCCGCTATGACGTCATCGCCATGAACCCGCCCTTTCACCGCAGCCGCGCGGCGGAGCCGGAGATCGGCGCCGGCATGATCCGTGCCGCAGCCAAGGCGTTGAAGCCCGGCGGCAGGCTGTTCATGGTCGCCAACCGCCAGCTTCCCTACGAGCCCGTGCTGTCGGCCGCCTTTGCCAGCCACGCCGAGCTTGCCCGCGACGGTATGTTCAAGGTGTTTTCCGCTCGGCGCTGATATAAGCAGGCGCCCTCAATGCAGAGTGGCGACGCGCCGCATGTCCTCGCCGGCGTGCCCATCGACGACCCCGACCTTCAGCGGCGCCGGCCGCCCGAACAGGTAGCCTTGCACGACTTCGCAGCCTGCCGCCCGCAGCAGCGTTGCCTGGCTCTCGGTCTCGACGCCTTCGGCGATGATGCTGACGCCGAGCGCACGCGAAAGCCCGACAATGGTCGAGACGACGGCGCCGGAACTGGAATCCGTATCGATGCGGCTGACGAAGGAACGATCGATCTTCAGCTTGCCGAACGAGAAGTCGATCAGGTAGCTGAGGTTCGAATAGCCTGTGCCGAAATCGTCGACGGCCACGGATATGCCCATCTCGGCAAGCTCTTTCAGGATGGCGGCCGCGCGGTCACGGTCCTGCATCATCGCCGTCTCGGTGACTTCCAGTTCCAGCCGTGACGGCTTGATGCCGGTGGTCCTCATCGTGTCGCGCACGATGCCGACGAAGTCCTTGGTCATGAACTGGACCGGCGAGATGTTGACAGCCACGAAGCAGTCGTCCGGCAAATGGCTTGCGTCGCTGCAGGCCTTGCGCAGAACCCATTCGCCGATCGGGTTGATCATCCCCGTCTCCTCGGCGATCTGGATGAACTCCATCGGCGGGATCATGCCACGCTCTGGATGATTCCAGCGGATCAGCGCTTCATAGCCGACGATGCGGCCGGTCGGCAGATCGAGTTGCGGCTGATAGTGCAGATCGAAGTCTCCGCGTTCGAAGGCGGTGTGCAGTTCGGATTCGACCCATTGGCGATAGTCGGCCACCCGCCCCATCTCGCTGTCGAAGACCGACCAGTTGCCGACGCCGCTGGCGCGCGCGTTCTGCAGCGCAAGGTTGGAGCGGCGCAGGATGAGGACCGGGTCGATGCCATCCTTGGGCATGGCCACGATACCCACCGAAAGGCTCACGGATTGCTGATGGCTGCTGAGTTCATAGGGCTCCATCATCTCGTCGATGAGCCTCTCGAGCATGCTTTCCATCGTTCCCTGGATTTGGTGATCCTGAAGCAGCACGGCGAACTCGCCGGCACCAATGCGCCCGATCACGGTGCGCGCGGGAACGCAGGTTTTCAGCCGCTTGGTGAAGGCGCGTATCAACTCGTCGCCCTGGGTGTAGCCGATCGCGTCGTTGATCTGCTTGAACCGGTCGATGTCGATGTCGATCAGGAACACCGGTTCTCCGGTCCGGCGCGTGGTGCATGCCGCCTCGGCGATCTTGCCGACCATCGCCGGGCGGGCCAGCAACCCGGTCAGCTTGTCGAAATGGGTCTCGTTGAAGACGAAATCCGCCGATTCATCGATGCCGGCGAAGAAAGACATTGCCGCCACCGATGCCGCCAGCGCGCAAAGCGCGGCCGTGATCGCGACCATCATGTCCACCGACATGCCGGCAAACCCGTTGCCGAGACCGTGCTTCAGGCCCCAGATGCCGAGGATGAAACTGCCGATACCCGAACTTGCTATCGTGAGCAGTCGGAACACCGGTGTTCGCTTCGGGTTGCTGACAGCAGGCATTGAAAGGTCCCCAGATTGCGGGACTCTATAGCGGGAGCCTTCTTAAAATGGCTTTCCGCGAATGCATCCAATTTTACCGGAGAGGACTATTTCTTTCCTGGAATGAAGCGATTTCCAAACGTCGGGATACATGTCCCGCAAAGCGGGTGGCCGCAAATCCGCTCCTCAGCCATCCGTCTGCTTCAATTCGTCCAGCGTCGGCATCGAGACGATGTGATAGCCGGAATCGACATAGTGGATTTCGCCGGTGACCCCGGAGGCGAGGTCGGAGAGGAGATAAAGCGCCGACCCGCCGACCTCGTCGATGGTCACGGTACGGCGCAGCGGCGAGTTGCGCTGCTGGTAGGAGAACATGTGGCGGGCGTCCGAAATGCCGGCGCCGGCGAGTGTGCGCACCGGTCCCGCCGAGATGCCGTTCACCCGGATGCCGCGCGGGCCGTAGTCGTTGGCGAGATAACGCACGCTGGCCTCGAGCCCGGCCTTGGCGACGCCCATCACGTTGTAGTTCGGCATGACGCGGACCGAACCGGCATAGGTCAGCGTGATCATCGAGCCGCCATCCTTCATCAGCGGCGCGGCATTGCGGGCCACCTCGGTGAAGGAATAGCAGGAGATCACCATGGTGCGGATGAAATTGTCCCGGCTGGTGTCGGCGTAAAGGCCTTTCAGCTCATTCTTGTCGGAAAAGCCGATAGCATGGACGACGAAGTCCAGCCCGCCCCAGGCCTTGCCAAGCGTCTCGAAAGTTTCGGCGACCGAAGCGCTGTCCTCGACGTCGCAGGGAACGACCAGTGAGGCGCCGAGCTTGTCGGCGAGCGGTTTGACCCGGCGGCCGAAGGCCTCACCCTGGTAGGTGAACGCCAGTTCCGCCCCATGTTCGGACAATTTCCTGGCGATGCCCCAGGCGATCGAATGATCGTTGGCGACCCCCATGACAAGCCCGCGCTTGCCCTTCATCAATCCATCCATGGCCGCCAATCCTTCTACAAAAACCAGGCCTTATGCGGAATAGCGCTGGAAAACGAGCGTTGCGTTGGTGCCACCGAAGCCGAAGGAATTTGACAGGACGGTGTCGATCTTGGCGTCGTCGATGCGCTTGCGCACGATCGGCATGCCCTCGAATTCAGGATCAAGCGTCTCGATATGGGCGCTTTCGCCGATGAAGCCGCCCTGCATCATCAGGATCGAATAGATGGATTCCTGCACGCCGGCCGCGCCCAGCGAATGGCCGGTCAGTGATTTCGTCGAGGTGATGAACGGCATCTTCTCGCCGAACACCTCGCGGATCGCGCCCATTTCCTTGGAATCCCCCACTGGCGTCGAGGTGCCATGGGTGTTGATGTAATCGACCGGCTCGGTAACCGTCGACAGGGCCTGCCGCATGCAGCGGATAGCACCTTCGCCCGAAGGCGCGACCATGTCGTAGCCGTCCGAGGTCGCGCCGTAGCCGACGATCTCGGCGTAGATCTTGGCGCCGCGCGCCTTGGCATGCTCCAGTTCTTCCAGCACCAGCACGCCGGCGCCGCCTGCAATGACGAAGCCGTCGCGATTGGCGTCGTAGGCGCGGGAAGCGGTCGATGCCCGGTCATTGAACTTCGACGACATGGCGCCCATCGCATCGAACAGGTCCGACATTGTCCAGTCGAGATCCTCGTGACCGCCGGCAAAGACCATGTCCTGCTTGCCCCACTGGATCAGCTCATAGCCATTACCGATGCAATGCGCCGAGGTCGAGCAGGCCGACGAGATCGAATAGTTGACGCCATGGATCTTGAACCACGTGGCCAAGGTGGCCGACGCCGTCGACGACATCGCCTTCGGCACCGCGAAGGGGCCGATGCGCTTGGGGCTGCCGTTCTTGAGCGTGGTTTCGGCCGCTTCGACGATGGTGCGGGTGGAGGGGCCGCCCGAGCCCATGACGATGCCGGTGCGCTCATTGGTGATGTCGCTTTCGCTCAAGCCGGCATCCGCGATCGCCTGGTCCATGGCGACATGGTTCCAGGCCGCGCCCTGCGACAGGAAGCGCATCGCGCGGCGATCGATCATGGCGGACGGGTCGAGTGTCGGCGCACCCCAGACCTGGCAGCGGAAGCCATGCTCGGCGAAGGAATCGGAAAAGCTGATCCCGGATCTGGCGTCATGCAGCGAGGTCTGCACCTCGTTGGCGTTGTTGCCGATCGACGACACGATGCCGAGGCCTGTGACTACGACACGTCTCATTCGCAACTCCTTCCAGGGATGCCGGCCAAAGGGCGGGCCAGGGCTGCGGTCAAGCGACCGCCGACTGCTTGGACAAACCGACCTTCAGGTCCGTCGCCGCATATATGGGCTCGCCATCCGCCTTCATCCAGCCATCGGCGATGCCCAGCACGAGCCGGCCGCGCATCACGCGCTTGAAATCCACGCCATACTCGACCTTCTTGACCGATGGCGTGACCATGCCCTTGAACTTTACCTCGCCGGTCGACAGCGCCATTCCCTTGCCGGGTTCGCCGAGCCAGCCGAGATAGAAACCCGTCAATTGCCACAAAGCGTCGAGGCCGAGGCATCCCGGCATGATCGGATTGCCGATGAAATGGCAGGCAAAGAACCACAGGTCCGGCTTGATGTCGAATTCGGCGCGGATGAAGCCCTTGTCGAAGGCGCCGCCGGTTTCGCTGACCTCGGTGATGCGGTCGAACATCAGCATCGGCGGGTAGGGCAACTGGGCATTGCCCTCTCCGAACAGCTCGCCGCGGGCGCAGGCCAGCAATTCTTCGTAGTCGTAGCTGGATTTCGAACCCGCCATCAATCTCGTCCCCATATCGTCCGGGCGATAGCGCGCCCTTGTCGTTGGTGTCCTAACACAATCTGTTTCAGGCCGGAAACCGGCGTTTGCGCTTAACCCGCCAGTCTGCCCGGGTCAATGCGCGCTATTGATCGCATTCGGACGACAGAATATATGTCAACAGGGGTCCGGTTTCGGCAGACATTCATTTTTTTGCCATTCTGGGCGTGCCTTGAGGCGGGACTGTGAGCTTGGAAGACCAGATGGACCGGGGCTGCCGGAAGGAAAATGTCGCTGTGGACAAGCGCGTACGGGAAGCGGGGCTGAGGCCGACGCGCCAACGCATAGCGCTGGCCAACCTGCTTTTTGCCAAGGGCGACCGTCATCTCTCCGCCGAGGAACTGCATGAGGAGGCGCTGGCCGCCGGCGTGCCGGTGTCGCTGGCCACCGTCTACAACGCACTCCACCAGTTCACCCAGGCGGGGCTACTGCGCATCCTCGCCGTCGAAGGTGCCAAGACCTATTTCGATACCAACACCTCCGACCACCATCATTTCTACATCGAAGGCGAAAACCGGATTTTCGACATCGCCAACGGCCCGGTGACGGTCACCAACCTGCCGGACCCGCCCGAGGGTATGGAAATCGCCAATGTCGACATCGTCGTGAGGCTGCGCGCCAAGCGCCAGGAATGACAGGCGAGGGCCAGACCAATCGGCCCGGCCAGAATAATCTGCCTGGGATGAAACCGCTCGACCTGATAGTCCGGCTCGAATGGGCTGTCGTGACCATGGCCGCTGTCGTCTTCTACGGTTCAACAGGGGTTTCCTGGTGGCTCTTCGGATTGCTCATCCTGGCGCCGGACCTGTCGATGTTGGGCTATCTCGGTGGCCCGCGCATCGGTGCCATCGCCTACAACGCCCTGCACATCGTGATCGTACCGGTGCTGCTGTTGCTCGCTGGTCGCCTGGCCGGCAATGCGACGGCAAACGCGGTCGCACTGATCTGGATCGCTCACATCGCCATCGACCGTGCGCTTGGCTATGGCCTCAAGCTGTCAACCGGTTTCCAGAACACCCATCTCGGCCGTATCGGGCGTAAACGCGAGACGCTCAGTCCTTGACCCGCTCGCCTGGATAGGCGCCCCACACTGCGGACTGGGAGAGCCAGCCGGTATGACCGGCGAGCGTCATTTCGCACCACTGGCCGTCGCAGGCCTTGATCGTGCCCATGACGCCCGGCTCGACGATGGCCACCACCCTGGCATCCTTGTCGGGGCTCTTGAGAAGATTGACTTGGGCGCCCTTGCCGCGCTGCCAGGGCGCGATGATGGCGGTGCGTCGGCCTGAGAGCAGCGATTGGTTGATCCAGCCTTCCGAACCGTCCGCATCGCGCACGCGGCGCCACGTATCGAACTCCTGGATGATCTCCATAGGCAGCCCGGCCTTCAGGTACATCCAGTCGACCGAATAGTTGGCACCCGGCCCGACGCGCGAGTTGACGCGGCCGGATTTGAGACTGACGAATCGCGGCAGTGGCAGGCCGCTCGGTCCGAGCGTGACGGCGCTCTGGGCCGGTGCCGCCGCGCTTTGCGCCGTGGCAAGCGGAGAATAAAGGAGAGCGCCGAGAAATGCTGCGCTGAGGGTCAGGCGAAGCGACGCGAAACCAGACACTTTCGTTCCTTTCGGTGCCGGCCCGGCGGCTGCGGCGCCCCTTTTTCTTTGTCTTCGGCGGCACCGCTTGTTACATGGGTAAATCGGCTACCGCGACCGGCTTTCAGTTTCGCCGGTCTTGGTTAAAGAGGTCTCAACGAGGGAAACAATGGTAGGCAAAAAGAAGCCTCTCGTGGTCATCACGCGAAAGCTGCCCGACCCGGTCGAGACCCGCATGCGCGAGTTGTTCGATGCAAGGCTGAATGTCGAGGACAGGCCGATGACGCAGCCGGAGCTGGTTGCCGCGGTCAAGGAAGCCGACGTGCTGGTGCCGACCGTGACCGACCAGATCGACGCGGCGCTGATCGCCCAGGCCGGCGACAACCTCAAGCTGATTGCCAATTTCGGCAATGGCGTCGACAAGATCGACGTGGCGGCGGCGGCCAAGAGGGGCATTACCGTCACCAACACGCCCAATGTGCTCACGGAAGATACCGCTGACATGACCATGGCGCTGATGCTGGCGGTGCCACGCCGGCTCGCGGAAGGCGCCAACGTGCTGACCGGAGACAAGAAATGGGCCGGCTGGTCGCCGACCTGGATGCTTGGCCGGCGCATCTGGGGCAAGCGGCTCGGCATTGTCGGCATGGGCCGCATCGGCACGGCCGTTGCCCGGCGGGCCAAGGCCTTCGGCCTTTCCATCCACTATCACAATCGCCATCGCGTGCTGCCGGCGGTCGAGGACGGGCTGGAGGCGACCTATTGGGAAAGCCTCGACCAGATGCTGGCCCGCATGGACATCATCTCGGTCAACTGTCCGTCGACGCCCGCGACCTTCCACCTCTTGTCGGCGCGGCGACTGGCGTTGCTGCAGCCCACGGCCTATGTCGTCAACACCGCGCGCGGCGACATCATCGATGAAGAAGCGCTGGTCAAGCTGATCCAGGACGGCAAGATCGCCGGCGCCGGCCTCGACGTCTACGAGCACGAGCCGGCCCTGAACGGCAAGCTGCTCAAGCTCGCCGCCAAAGGCAAGGTCGTGCTCTTGCCGCATATGGGCTCGGCGACGCTCGAGGGCCGCATCGACATGGGCGAGAAGGTCATCATCAATATCAGGGCCTTCGTTGACGGGCATCGTCCGCCGGACCGCGTGTTGCCGCTCAGGACCTGACGCCTCGCCGTCCTTCAAGTGAAAGCCGAAGCTTACGAAATGGTTTTGCGCATGGTGATCGAGGTCGGCCTGGCGTAGCCTTCATGCGCCGTCTGTTCGGTCTCGTGGAAGCCGAGGCAGGCGAAGGCGGCATGGTTCGTGATGAGTTCGATCCGTGTCTGAAGTTCCAGCGCCGCCTTGCCGCGGTCGAGCGCAAGATGTTCGACCGCCCGCATCAGTTGCCGGCCAATGCCTTGCCCCTGCCAGTCCGGTGCGACGGCGAGCTTGCCGACATAAAAGTCGTCCTCCCGTTCGAGAGCAAAGATGCAGCCGACGATCCTGCCGTCGTTGAGCGCCACGAAGCCGGTCTCCCGCCGAGCCTTGTCACGCAACGTGTCGACGGTGAGCAAATGGGCCGAGGATGGCGGGTCGATGACGCCGTCCATGGAGGCGAAGGCCTGCATGATCAGGGCAAGCACATCATCCCAGCGGTCGAAATCGGCGGGGATGCGGATGACGGAGAAGGGCACGGTCTGCTTCAAGGTCAGCGCCTGGTGTAGCGGATCGTTTCGAAGCGCGCGGCGAGCGCATCGTAGAGCAGCAGCCGGCCGACCAGCGGCTCGCCGATGCCGGCGATCAGCTTGATCGCCTCCATCGCCTGCAGCGTGCCGACGACGCCGGTCAGCGCGCCGAGCACCCCGGCCTCGGCGCAGGACGGCACCAAGCCCGGCGGGGGGGCTTCGGGAAAGAGGTCGCGGTAGCTCGGGTTCGGCTTGCCATCCTTGCCGTCCTCGAATGGCTTCAGCACCGTCACCGAACCGTCGAAGCGTCCGACAGCGGCATGCACCAGCGGTTTTCTTTCGCTCGCGCAGGCGTCGGCCACCGTATAGCGGGTTTCGAAATTGTCGGAACCGTCGACGACGATGTCATAGCGGGCAACGAGGGCAGGGGCGTTGTCCGCGCTCAGCCGCAATGTGTGCGTCTCGACCGTGGTGTTGGGATTGATGCGGATGATCGCCGCCTTGGCGCTATCGGTTTTCAGCATGCCGACCGTATCGGTGCCGTGGATGACTTGACGCTGCAGATTGGAGAGCGACACGGTGTCGTCGTCGACTATGCCGAGCGTGCCGACGCCAGCCGCCGCAAGATATTCGAGCACCGGCGCCCCCAGCCCGCCCGCGCCGATCACCAGGACACGCGCTTGCTTGAGCTTCTGCTGGCCCGCGCCGCCGACCTCGGGCAGCACGATGTGGCGGGCATAACGTTCGATCTCGTCGGTGGTGAGCGCAGTGGTCATATCAGGACCATATCGTGGCCGAAAAACCTTGTCAGGTCTTCATGCATGTCGCCCAAAGTGTCGAGCGGTTTTGGGGTACCGACATGCATGCGACAAGATCGCGTCGCCCAAAAGTGTCGAGCGGTTTTGGGCTACATGCATGCAATCTAGGCGGTTGGCTTAACCTTGCCGTGGTCGACCGTCAGGAACTGCGCCCTGCCCAGCAGGCTGGAAAACAGAGCCGCATCGGTTCCCGTCATGAAAGCCTGGCAGTTCAATTCCTCCAGGATCGAGAATAGCGCCGCCCGCCGTCCGCCGTCGAGATGCGCGGCGATCTCGTCAAGCAGCAGGATCGGCGTCATGCCGGACATCTCGCCGGTCAGCCTTGCATGCGACAGGACGATGCCGACCAGCAGTGCCTTCTGCTCACCGGTCGAGCAGAGCTCTGCCGGCATCGCCTTGGGCCGGTGCCGGACCACGAGATCCGAACGGTGCGGCCCCTCGAGCGTGCGCCCGGCGGCGCGGTCGCGGTCACGGCTTTCCATGAGTGTCCGCCGGAACCGCTCCTCGACATCGACCGCCGGCGCGCTTGCGATCTCGGCTTCCAGATCGCCCGCGAGGCCGATGTCGGCCTGCGGGAACGGTCCCCTGTCGGGCAGCCTGTCGATCATGGCGGCCAGCAGGCGCACTATCTCGGCGCGCGCCGCGGCGATCGCCACCCCGGTTTCGGCCATCTGGGTCTCGATCGCGTCGAACCAGCGGTCGTCGCGCGAGCCTTCGGTCAGCAGACGATTACGGCCGCGCATCGCCTTCTCGTAGTCGAGGGCGCGCTGGCCGTGACCAGGGTCGATCGCCAGCACCAGCCGGTCGAGAAAGCGCCGGCGATCCGCCGCCGGTCCGGTGAACAGCGCATCCATGGCGGGCGTCAGCCAAACGACGCGCAGCCATTCCAGCATGTCCTCGGCCGACCGCGCGTTGGCGCCGTTGATCCGCACCCGCCTGCCGCCCTCGCTCTCGCCGCCGGAAATGCCGGTGCCGATCTCGATCTGGCCGCCAGGTCCGTCGAGCCGGGCGTGCAGCGCAAAACCGCCGTCGCCGCCCTCGCGCGCGACATCCGCGTAAGGAGCGCGGCGCAGGCCGCGTCCCGGCGTCAGAAAGGAGATGGCTTCGAGAAGGTTGGTCTTGCCGGCGCCGTTGTCACCAGAAAAGACCACAAGGCCGGGGGCGAGATCGATCGCCAGCGCCGCATAATTGCGAAAGTTAGTAAGTATTAGCTTACTTATATGGGTTTGTACCGGCAACCGCTATCCGCCTGTAGAAGTCGCCATCATTCTCGCTGCCGGCTGCGGCGGAGCCGCCTGACGACAGGTGCCGGCTATACGCGCATCGGCATCAGCACGTAGAGCGCGGTCTCGTCGGCCATGTCGTGAATCAGCGTCGGCGAACCGGCGTCGGCCAGCATGAATTTGGCTTCCGTACCGGTCAGCTGTGCGGCGACGTCGAGCAGGTATTTGGCGTTGAAGCCGATCTCGATCGGGTCCGCCGAATAGTCGGCGGCCAGTTCCTCGGTGGCGCTGCCGGAATCCGGGTTGTTGACGGCGAGCGTCACCTGGCCTTCGCTGATCGAAAGCTTCACCGCGCGGCCGCGTTCGGAGGAAATGGTCGAGACGCGATCGACCGCGGCGGCAAAGCTCTGGCGGTCGAGGATCAGCTTCTTGTCGTTGCCGGTCGGAATGACGCGCTGATAATCGGGGAAGGTGCCGTCGATCAGCTTCGAGGTCAGGACCACGCTGCCGATGGTGAAGCGGATCTTGGTGTCCGACAGTTCGGTGGTCACGGCGATATCCGGATCGTCGACCAGCTTCTGCAGCTCACTGACCGTCTTGCGCGGAATGATGATCCCCGGCATGCCCTCGGAACCCGCCGGTGCGTCGATCTCGGCACGGGCCAGGCGGTGGCCGTCTGTGGCCACGGAGCGCAGCTTGAGCTTGCCGCCGACCTCATGTGTGTGCAGGTAGATGCCGTTGAGATAGTAGCGCGTCTCTTCGGTGGAAATGGCGAACTGCGTCTTCTCGATCAGCCCCTTCAGGGCGACCGAGTCGAGCCGGAAGATATGCGAGAAGGAGCCGGCCGAAAGCTCCGGGAAGTCGGATTGCGGCAGGCACTGCAGGCGGAAGCTCGAGCGGCCCGACGTCACCGTCATGGCGTTGCCGTCCTCATCCGTCTTCAGCATCACCTCGGCGCCGTCGGAGAGTTTGCGCACGATGTCATAGAGAAGGTGGGCCGGAACCGTCGTCGCCCCGCCGCGCTCCACCTTGGCCGGCGTCGCTTCCGTCACCTCCAGGTCTAGGTCGGTGGCTTTCATTTCGAGGCTGGCGCCCTCGGCGCTGAGCAGCACGTTGGACAGGATCGGTATTGTGTTGCGCCGTTCGACCACGCGGTGGACGTGGTTGAGCGACTTCAGGAGATTTGACCGTTCCAGGATAACACGCATGACGAAACAGGCTCGCTTGAAAGGATGAGCGGGTCTCCGGCTGGCGGCGCCCCGCGAAACGTCTGAACAGGCTCAGAATCTGCGTAAACTGACAGGAAAAAGCCAGCAAACGCAAGCCCGCGCCACCGGTTCAGGCCGGCTGCACAGGCTTTCTGGGGATAAAGGGCGCGAAGTCCGCCGGCCGATGCGGCGAATCCGGAATCCGGATCGTCTCCCGGCAAGGCCGTGGGCCCATTTCGGGTTCACGGCCGGGCAGGCAAGCCATTGAATTCCAGAACCGTTCTGGCTTGCCTGTCGCGGTACCGGTCAGGCCTGGTCGTTGATCAGGCGCCGCAGCAGTTCTAGTTCCTGTGCCAGCGTGTTGTCGGCGCCAGAAAGGTCTTCGATCTTGCGCACGGCATGCAGCACCGTGGTGTGGTCGCGGCCGCCGAAGCGCCGCCCGATTTCGGGCAAGGAGCGCGGCGTCATCACCTTCGACAGATACATGGCTACCTGCCTGGGCTTGACGATCGTGCGCGTGCGCCGGTTGGACAAAAGTTCCGTCTTCGACACGTTGTAGTGGCGCGCCACGATGCGCTGGATGTCCTCGATGCGAACCCGCTTCGGCTCGCCCGTGCGATAGATGTGGCCGAGGATCTCGTCGATGCGGTCGATGGTGATCTGCGGCTCGAACGACTGGCGAAACAGCAGCTGATTGAACGCACCCTCGAGTTCGCGGCCGCTGCCGGTCACGGTGCGGGCGACGTGATTGAGGATTTCATCGGAAATGTCGAGCGACGCGTCGTCGGTCCTGGCCGTGGCCAGGCGCAGTTTGAGCATGCCGAGGCGCATGGCGAAATCGGGCGCCGACATTTCGAGCGCGACGCCGCCATTGAGGCGCGAACGCACCCGCGGCTCCAGCGATTCCAGCTCCGACGGTGGCCGGTCCGCGGCGACGACGACTTGCTTGGCGCTGTCGAGCAGCATGTTGATCAAGTGGCAGAACTCATGCTGGATCGACTTGCCCTGCAGGAACTGCATGTCGTCGATGATCAGGAGATCGATGTCGCGCAGCTGCTCCTTGAGCGTCAGCGCATTGTTGTCACGGATCGCCGTGGCGAAGCGCCACATGAAATATTCGGCGGTGAGATAGACGACGCGGGACTTGGGATTCTGCTTCAGCGATTCCGCCGCGATGGCCTGCAGGAGGTGCGTCTTGCCGAGCCCGACGGTTGCGTGCAGGAAAAGCGGATTGAAGCGCACCGCGCTCGACTGCGATTCCGCTACGGCCTTGGCGGCCGCGAACGCCACCCGGTTCGACGGTCCTTCGATGAAGGAGCCAAAAGTGTAGCGCGGATCAAGCGGCGACCCCAGCACATTGTGGCGGAACTCGTTCTCGGCCGAAGCGCCCGGCCGCGGCACCGGAGGCCGCTCCACCCTGCCTGGGCTCACGGTGCCGGCGGCCAGCGCTGTCTGCGTCTGCCGCGTCATCTTGCGCGCCGGCGCTAATTCCGGTTCGGCATGGCTGCGCCCCTGGCGGGTGGCCGTGCGGACGACGATCTCGATCTTGAGGACTTCGGGATCCTCCTGCTTCCACAGTTCGGAGATAAGGTCGTGATAATGACCGTTGATCCACGAGCGCAGGAACGCGGTGGGCACCGAGATGCGGACAATGCCCTTGGAAGCCTCCGCGACCTTCATGCGGCCGAACCAGCTCGAATAGACTTCAGCCCCCAGACGCGCCTTCAACTGGGTCTTGACCCGGTCGAACTTCTGTTCCGCGTCGCTGGAGACCACCATCTCGTTTGCTCCGATCAAAGTTCCAGGAAATGGGAGGTCGCCCGTAAGCTCCCTTTCGATGCCGCTCTGCATGATCGAGTTCCTTGCCTTTCTGTACCTGTTTTTCCGCTGGGGATGCGCCTCCTGCATCCTTCGCCAGCGACTGTATCTTCGCTACGAAGCTCCTTGCCGCCGCCGGCAATGAACGTCGCCCATTATCCGGGGAACCGGTGCCGGCCCATGGAAGCCAGTCCGCGTTGGGTATTTCAGGGCAACACAACACCGTCCGGCGAAAGAGCGCCGGCGCGCTGTCTACCTGCCATGTCTAGTTACGCCAGTCCCCTACCGTATCGAAAAAGAGCAAACCAAACCGTCCGCGGACTTGATCCGCGTCGCAAATCCCGCCAATTTAAGCTGGCCCGATTCAGGCTGGGTTAAGGGCTCAGGACCCCGTCCCTTTCGATGGATGGACATTACCGAAATCGCTGTGGATAGGGCAAGGCCACGTCTAACGGATTTTTAAGGAATCTGGTTACCTCGGGCAGGTTCAGGCGCCATGCTGCGGCGGTATGTTTTAACAAAGCCATTGTGATTCAAACCCTTTTCCCGCGAATATGAAAAAGCCGGGCGGGTTTGAAATTTTCTGAAATAATTCGCTTGACAGCCAGTTGTCCTCCCGTCCCCTCGGCGTGCTGTGGACAAGTTGTGGATGACTACCGCTAATTGATTGAAAAATATTGGTTATTTATGCTGACCAGGGATTTTGCAGCCTGCACTTTTCAAGCATGTCGACCATCAGTAGGCATGCATGTGCCGGCAAAGCATTTCGAACCCTGGACTCCGTATTGGACGCCATTTCTCAGTATTCTTTTTAAGTACTTGCCGGCAAACGAAAAAACCCGGCACGATCGGCCGGGTTTTAAAGAAGATCAGCCTGGAAAGTCGATTCAGGCCGACAGCACCTTGAGGCGCTGGGCCAGCCGCGACACCTTGCGGGACGCGGTATTCTTGTGGATCACGCCCTTGGTCGCGGCGCGCATCAATTCCGGCTCGGCGGCCTTGAAAGCGGCCTGGGCGGCTGCCTTGTCGCCGGAGGCGAGTGCCTCCTCGACCTGGCGGATATAGGTGCGAACGCGCGACCGGCGGTTCTTGTTGATCGCCGCGCGGCGGGCGATCTTACGCGTTGCCTTTTTGGCCGAGGATGTGTTGGCCATGATGCCTCTCTTCTAATCTGGTCGGCGCACGCGGCATGCCGCAGGGCGCAAAAAACAAACGGGCAGCCACGGGGCCGCCTCGGTTGGTGCGGCTTATAGTTCAGCTTTTCCGGCGCGTCAACGCTGCCCGGCGTTCTTTTTGGCCGGCGTCACAGGGTTTCGGCCCCGGCCGCCGATGCCCTACCGGTTGGTGAAATTCGGCTTCCGCTTTTCGGCGAAGGCCGCCATGCCTTCCTTCTGGTCTTCGAGCGCGAAAAGCGAGTGGAACAGGCGGCGTTCGAACCGCAATCCCTCGGCAAGCGTCGTTTCATAGGCACGGTTGACAGCTTCCTTCGCCATCATCACCGACGGCAGCGAGAAATCAGCGATTTTGGCAGCCGCCTTGACGGCCGCCTCGACAAGCTCGCCCGCGGGCACGACCCGCGATACCAGGCCCGAGCGCTCGGCTTCCGCCGCATCCATCATCCGCCCGGTCAGGCACATGTCCATGGCCTTCGACTTACCGACGAACCGGGTCAATCGTTGCGACCCGCCCATGCCGGGAATGACGCCGAGCGTGATTTCGGGCTGGCCGAATTTGGCCGTATCGGCGGCGATGATGAAATCGCACATCATCGCGAGTTCGCACCCCCCTCCCAGCGCATAGCCGGCCACCGCCGCGATAATTGGCTTTCGCGCCCGCGTGAATTCTTCCCAGCCAGCGAAGAAGTCCTGGCTGTAAGCGTCCACGTAGGAGATCGCCTGCATCTCCTTGATGTCGGCACCGGCGGCAAAGGCCTTGTCGGAGCCGGTAACAACCATGGCGCCGATCCCGGGATCGGCGCTGAAACCGTTTACGGCTGCGACGAGTTCATTGAGGATTTGGGAATTCAGCGCGTTGAGCGCCTGCGGCCGGTTCAGCGTGATCAGCCCGACCTTGCCGCGCGTCTCGGTGATGATCGTCTCATAGGCCATGGCTGCTTCTCCTCGCTCGACCCCGGTCTAACTCAGCTCTGACACGTCCGGCAATAGAAGGTCGAGCGTCCGCTCTGCACGATGCGCTCGACGTGACCGCCGCAGCCGGGCTTGGGGCAAGGCTCTCCCTCGCGGTCGTAAACGGCGAAGGAGTGCTGGAAATAGCCCAGCGACCCGTCGGCGTGCACATAGTCACGCAGCGATGACCCGCCGGCGGCGATGGCGTCTGATATGACCGAGCGGATCGCCCCGGCGAGACGTTCGCTCTGTTCCTTCGCCTTCTTGCCGGGCTTGGCGATGGTGCCCGCCTCGCGCAGGGGCGACAGGCCGGCACGCCACAGCGCCTCCGAGACATAAATATTGCCAAGCCCCGCGATCAGCCTCTGGTCGAGAAGCGCTGCCTTGAGCGGCGATCTGCGGCCTTTCAGCAGCGAGGCGAGCAGCACGCCGTCCAGCGCATTGCCCGTGGGCTCGACGCCCAGTCCGGCCAGCATGGGATGCGTCTCCGGCAGCCCTTCTGAAAACAACATGAAACCGAAGCGGCGCGGGTCGTTGAAGATCACTCGGGACCGAGTGCCGGCGGCCGATTCGACGTGGAAGACGACATGGTCGTGCACCGTGCTTTTCGAGCGTTCGTGGTGGAACACGCCCGGCATCTCGCGGTCGTCGTCGATCTCAATGCGAAAGGAGCCCGACATGCCGAGATGGCAGATCAGCACCGGACCATCCTGCATATGCATGGTCAGGTACTTCGCCCGGCGGCCGAGCGCGGTAATCGTTCGGCCGGTCAGCCGTTCCGAGAATCGTTCGGGAAACGGAAACCGGAGATCCGGCCGCCGCGCCTCGACCTTGGCCAGATGGGCGCCTTCGAGAACCGGCTGCAGGCCGCGCCGGACCGTCTCGACTTCGGGCAATTCAGGCATGGCCGCCAATCGTCGCGTGGAAAGAAGTGCCGTGGGGGCCGCGCGCCAGTCCGAGATGTTCGGCGACGGTCTCGCCGATATCGGCGAAGGTTGCCCTCAGCCCTATGTCGCCGCCTTTCAGATCCGGCCCGGTGCCGATCACGGGAATGCGTTCGCGCGTGTGGTCGGTGCCCCGCCAGGTCGGATCGTTGCCGTGATCGGCCGTCAGGATGAGAAGGTCGCCTTGCCGCAGCCTTGCGAATGCCTCCGGCAGCCGCAGGTCGAAGGCCTCGAGCGCGGCGGCATAGCCGGCGACATCGCGGCGATGGCCGAACTCGGTGTCGAAATCGACGAAATTGGCGAAGACGAGATCGCCGTCGCCGGCGTCATCCATTGCGCCCAGCGCCTTGTCGAACATGGCCATGTTGCCGGCGGCCTTGCGCACTTCCGAAATCCCGCGATGGGCGAAGATGTCGCCGATCTTGCCGACGGCGATGACGCGGCTTCCCTGCGCCGTCAATCTATCGAGCAGTGTCGGCTCCGGCGGCGGCACGGCGTAGTCGTGACGGTTGTAGGTTCGAGCGAAGGTTGTGGTCGTCTCGCCGACGAACGGCCGTGCGATCACGCGGCCGATCCTCAATGGGTCAACCAGTCGGCGCACCACCTGACAGAATTCATAAAGCCGCTCCAGCCCGAAATGGACTTCATGCGCGGCGACCTGCAGGACCGAATCGATCGACGTGTAGCAGATCGGCTTGCCGGTGCGGATGTGCTCCTCGCCGAACCGCTCGATGATCTCGGTGCCCGGCGCATGGCAGTTGCCGAGAATGCCAGGCACCTTTCCCTCGCGGATCATCGCCTCGGTCAGATCGGCGGGGAAGGCGGGAACGGTATCCGGGAAATAGCCCCAGTCGAAGCGGACCGGCAGGCCCGCGATCTCCCAGTGACCGGAAGGGGTGTCCTTGCCGCTAGAAACCTCTTGCGCCGCGCCATGGAAGGCATTGGCGAGTACATCCGTTCCGAAATGGGCAAAACCCAGTCCTGTCGCCGTCTCGGCCGCCTTGCCAAGCCCGAGAGATGCCATGTTGGGAACAAACAGCGGGCCCTGACGAAGCCCTTCACGATCCGCGCGGCCTTCCGCGCAAGCTTCGGCGATGTGCGCGAGGGTGTTGGCGCCGGCGTCGCCATAGCGCTCGGCGTCGGCCGCGCCGCCAATGCCGAAGGAATCCAGGACGAAGAGGAAAGCGCGCGCCATCGGATCATTGTTGCCAGTGTGGACGACCAGACATAGGGTTCCACGGCGGCATTGGCAAATCGGAAACCGAACGGCAACGGCTTGGCGCGATAATCCGGTGCATGTCGCCCAACAGTGCGCAGCGGTTTTGGGGGAACGATATGGACAGCAAGAGTGCATGTCGCCCAAAAGTGTGCGGCGGTTTTGGGGTGACGACATGCACCGATACGAGAGATGGCACCGATACAAGAGATGAATGTCGCGGCGCTGCGGGCACGGGTCGTCAATCAAACAGAACGCGGGGCAGTCTTGCCATGAAGGCTGCGCTGAGGACCTGGGCTACCCTCATGGTCATGCACGGCATGTTGTGGTGCGGTCATGCGCGGGCCGACTGGCGCGATGATATCGGCACGTTTCGCATCGGAATTGTCGCCGAGCCTAATGGCGGCAACACCGTTCCGGGTCTGGCGCAGTTGACGCAAGCCTTTACCAATGCGTTGGGCATGAAGGTGGAGTTCGTCGTTGCCCGCGACTATGCCTCGCTGATCGAGGCGCAGGCCAATGCCCGGATCGAATACGCCATCTATTCGGCGACCGCCTATGCCACGGCGCAGCAACGCTGCGCATGCGTCGAGCCGCTCGTGGCTCCGGTCGATTCCGACGGTGCGGCGGGCATCCGCTCCGTGTTGCTGACCAGGGATGGCAAGCTGCCTGGCCTGGCTGATATGGAGACCCATCGGATCGTCATGCCGCCGCCTGACAGTGTCGGGGGCTCGTTTTTGCCGCTGGCAGGGCTGGCCGCCGAGCATGTCAAGGTTGCCGAAGATGCACCGTTTCTGATCCACGCGGATTCAGCGTCGGCGGCGGAAATGATACTCGTCGACGGCAAGGCCGACGCCATGTTCGGCTGGGTCAGGGCCGCGGCCGATGGCCAGCCGCAACTATCTGGTGGCACGCGGGCAAGGCTTGAGGCGGCCGGCCTTTCGGCATCCGCTCTCCAGGTCGTGTGGATATCGGCCCTGCTGAGATACGGTCCCCACACCGTGCGCAGCGATCTCGACCCGGAAGCCAAGCGGCGGCTGACCGTGTTCCTCACCAACCTCAAATCGACGACGCCGGATGTCTACGATCTCCTGGAAACGAAGCACTCTGGTGGTTTTTTGACCGTGGCTCCAAAGGATTATGCGACGGCGGAAGCCATCGTGCGGATGGTCTCGCCCGATGGTGGGCAGCGGTAAAAGCCCCAGCGGTTCAGTGTCTGATGGAATCGCTGAGCCGCTCCAAGCCCTTGTTTTTACGCAATTCCGGACGAAAGGCACATGGCGTGATGTCCCTGGAATTGCTCTAGCAGTCGCTGCAAGGGATCGTCAGGCTTCTGCGGGGACGCAGATAGTAAGTCTCGCCCATCGATATGCCGTTGGCGAGGGCGGCTGTCAATCCAAGCTTCTGTTGAGTGTCCGTGGTCCAGCTGATGATCGGCTGGTAGCCCAATGTGCTGTCGACGCGGATCAGGAAGGTGCCGGCCACGTTGAGCGTTGTCGGAACCGTTGCGGCCGAGCCTGCTGCGGCGCCGACGCTGTTGACGCCGTTGGCCACCCTGCGTGACCACGCCACCAGCACTTTGGGCGGCGTGTCGGTGGTGACCTGGATTGCGGTGATGGTGATGTTTGGCGTCGAGCGGTTGTAGGGCTGAATGGTCGACGTGCCGATTTGCATGATGGCGTCGAGATCCGCCTTCACGACGGTCGGCTGTTGCGTGACGAGATCGGCCACCATGCTGCCGATACGGCTGACCTTCTTGCTGGTCTCGATAGCCTGCGAAGCCTCCATGGTCATGAAATACAGGATCAGCAGGATAGGCACGATCAGGGCAAACTCGACCGCCGCCACGCCGCGGCGATTGCACCAGAACCCAACCGTCTTGCTCCAGATCCCTGCAGTTTCCAGATGTGCCCCCGCACGCATCATACCATTGCCCTTTTTCTTGTCGGTGCTTCCGAACTCAATTGAACGGCTCGTTCTGCCAGGTCACCGACGCAAAATGCAGCGTCCTGCCGCCACTCAGATTGGCCATCGACTTGGCCATCAGATCGGTCATGACAGGCCATTTGTAGAAGACCCGCAGCATGTTCTTCGATTCCGCCGGCCCCGGGGAGTTCACGAATGTCTGGGAACTGGTGCCTTGCATCAGCACGACATCACCGTTCTGGATCTTGAAGCCAGCCTGGGCCGCGTCGGCGAAAGTCGAATACTGGCGAAGATCTACGAGCAGCTGTTGTGGGCAATCCGTGGAGACGATGATTTCCAGTTTGTTGCAGATCAGGGTCGTCAAATTGTTCCCGGCGACATCGGCCGGCCGCAACTGGCCGGTGCGCAGCTGGCGGGCAACATCGTCGGTGATGTTGGCCATCACCTCCTGCCCGGCGAATGAGATGCAGCTCTCGAGGATGGCGAACACCAGGAGAGCGAAAGGCAATGCAAGCAGCGCGAATTCCAGGGCAGTGCTGCCGCGCCGGTCGCGAACGAAGCGCCTGAAAGGCCGGGCGCGCGCCGTCTTGCGTTGATCCGTCGAACCGATTGCCTTGCCCATACCTGTTCCTGCCATCCTTGGACGGTCGCGACAGGGGTACTAACGCAAACCGATTGAGGTCCGGTTTGAATGATCATTAAAGTCGGCGCGGGCGTCTTAACCGGGCGGTAACCCGGCCGCCGGTCTGCCGCGCAGCCTATTTGCTGACGCTCATTTCAGCCTCGGAGGATTTTTCCGCCTCGCTCTTGTAGGAGCTTTCGCAATAGGGCGTGCAAGACATGGTCTGGACCTCGGCACGTCGATAAATGCGGACAGACGAGGCTGCCTGCCGCACGACGGTAACCTGCGCGTCGACGATCGGGCTACCTTCCTGGTCGAGCACGACGAGATTGGTGACGCCGAAACCCTTGCCTGTGAGCACGATCGTGGAGGCGTCCTGGACGGAGGCATCGGCGATTGCCGGGTTGCCGACGACGACCGTGTCGGCGGGGCGCGACAATTTGACGATCTTGGCCTGGTTCATGGTGACCTCGATACCGGCGCCGGCCCTGGCCGGCGTGATCAAACTCGCGGTCGCAAGGAGCACGGCAATCAGGATTGAAGGTCTCGGCAAGGCCATTATGGCGCTCCACGCAGGCGGACTGTTCAACGGAACATGAACGAGATTGGTGAACCAACGGTTAAGTCGACCGCCGCCGACCGTTGTCGCGGTCGGCATCGCTGCTCGCGTGGCCAGGTCCAGGCGCCGGGCCGCGAGCTTCGCCAAGCCCTTGCCTTCTGCGGCGTTGGCCTGGGAAATGGTGCTTTAGCCGGCGCTTAGTGCGGAGTTAACCACGCACTATGTTCGATCCGGGAAAGGAATCGGTAAGGCTGTTTATTAAGCCGATCGAAAGAGCTTCTCCCTAGATTGGCAGCATCCGATCAACCATCACAGAAGTTGACGGAAGTGCTGTAACACGTGGAGTAGGAGCTCTCGAATGTCTAATCTCATTGCACGTTTCGTGAAGGACGAATCCGGCGCGACCGCTATCGAATATGGTCTGATCGCCGCTCTCATCGCACTCGCCATCATCACCGGCGCTGGCGCGCTCGGCAATGCCATCAACGCCAAGTTCACCTCGATCGGAACCACCCTGAACTCCAGCGGCAGCTGATCGGCTTATTGCTGAACGTTCAGATCGTGTTCTGGACAGGGGCCGCCAAGTGGTGGCCCCTGTTTTGCGTTGCGTGTTCATGTCGCGGCTGACGACGGTCGTGTTTGCATTGCGGGCCTCGTCAATTGCAGGCCTCATCAATTGCAGGCCTCATCAATCGTTAATCGATCCATTCTAGATTGAGCCCCTGGACAATAGGCATAGCGCCGATGCTTGAAGCCCTGATCTTCGTCGTATTTCCGTTCTGCATGCTGTTTGCCGCGATCTCCGACATGCTGTCGATGACGATCGCCAATCGCGTGCCGGTGCTGCTTGTCGTCGTCTTCGCGCTGGTTGCGCCGCTGACGGGCATGGAATGGGCAGCCTTTGGTTGGCATTTCGCCGCCGGGGCCTTGGTTCTGGCCGTGACGTTCGGTTTGTTCGCGATGGGTGGCATGGGTGGAGGAGACGCCAAACTGCTCGCCGCTACGGCCGTGTGGATGGGGCTCAACGTGCATCTCGTTGAATACCTTGTCGTCTCGACATTCATTGGCGGCCTCTTGACGCTCGCCATCCTACTTTACCGGAAGTCGCCGCTGGCGGTATTTACCGGCCGCAATCCATTCCTGCGCCACTTCGCGGAAGAGTCAGCGGGGGTTCCTTATGGGATCGCGCTCGGCCTGGGCGGATTGCTGACCTATCCGGATTCGCCTTTGATGGTGTGGGCGCTGGCAAGGCTGGCCGGCTGAACACGATCTAATTTCCCCATTCCCTACCGCGTTGTCCGACCTGGCTTTGAAGGAAACCGGCCGATACTTGCACGCAAGGCGACGCAATCCATCTAATTTATGTAAACCTTAAATTAATCACGATCGTAAGCATTACATTAACCTTGTTTTGACGATTGCCGCTGCAAAGTCCGGCTTGGCTAGGTTTGCCAAGGCGAGGTTCGGACAAAATGCCAGCATCCCGACTGATTATTCTAAGCGTGGCGGTGGCCGCGGCGGGTGGCGCTGGTTATGTCGCGAAAAACATGGTCGCTGCGCCGCCGCCCCAGATCGTCGTCGAATCCGGTCCCAAGGCCCCTGCCGTACCTCTGCAGGATGTGCTTGTGCTGTCGGGCGATGTCGCGATGGGCAGCGCGCTCGGGAACAATATCACCTGGCAATCCTGGCCGGCTGACGGCATCAACGCCAATTTCATCACCAAGGCCACCGCCCCCGACGCCCTCGAGAAACTGAAAGGGTCGATAGCCCGCGTGACGATGTACGCGGGCGAGCCCGTGCGGCGTTCCAAGCTGATCGGCGAGGGGCAGAGCTTCATGTCGTCGATCCTGCCTTCCGGGATGCGGGCGGTCGCCACGACCATATCGGCTGACACTTCGGCTGGCGGCTTCATCCTTCCAAACGATTTCGTCGACGTGATCATGACCCGCAAAGCGGATGCCAGCAGCGGCAGCACCGGTTTCAACACCGAAACCATCCTCAAGAACATCCGCGTCCTGGCAATCGACCAGACCATCCAGGAGGACGAAGAAGGCAAGAAGACCAGGGTGGGCCAGACCGCCACGCTGGAGCTGACCCCCCGGCAGGCGGAAATCATCACCGTTGCCCAGCAGATGGCCGATCGCCTGACCCTGGCGTTGCGGTCGATCACGGACACCCAGGAGAAGAATCCGGGCGAGGCCGACTATCTCGTTTCTGGCAATGGCCGCAGAGGAACAGTGAGGCTGATCAAGTCGGGTGAAGTTTCCGAAGTAGGGGCAAGGAAATGAGGCTAAGCGGTAAACTCCCGGCAATCATAGCCGCGGCATTCGGCCTGCTGCTCGTCGGAATGAATGTTCAGGGCGTCGTCGAGGCGAAGAGTACGCGGGTATCGGCTACGACGGCCGCCCAGCGCGTGAAGCTTGGCCTCAACAAATCGGTCGTCATCGACCTGCCGAGCGATGCCTATGACATCCTTGTCGCCAACCCGACAGTTGCCGATGCCGTAACCCGGACCGCGAGGCGGATCTACCTGTTCGGCAAGGCGGTCGGCGAGACCAACATCTTCGTCTTCGGTCCGAATGGCGAACAGATCGCCAGCCTGGACCTGGCGGTCGAACGCGACGTCGCCGGGCTGGAGGACTACATCAAGCGCTTCCTTCCGACTTCGGCCATCAAGGTGGAATTGCTGAATGACAACGTCATCTTGACCGGGACGGTCGACACGCCGCTGGACGCCAAACGGGCGGTCGACCTGGCGACGATCTTCGTCTCGGGCGGTGAAGCGACGACAGGACAGTATTCGCAGACCGCGGCCGGCGGCTCGGCCCAGAGCGGTGTCGACATCAACAACCCGGACCAGGAGCGCCGTACCTCGAAGATCGTCAATCTCTTGCAGATCATCGGTGACGACCAGGTCACGCTGAAGGTGACGGTCGCCGAAGTGAGCCGGTCCGTGATGAAGCAGCTCGGCGTCAATATGGTCGGCAGCGGCGGCAGCAACGGCATCAGCTACGGCGCGCTCAGTGATCCTTTCGCTGGTCTCGGCAAGCCGCTATCAAACGCGGGCTTCAATATCAGCACGTCGGGGCTGCAAGCCTATATCAACGCGATGGAGCAGTCCGGGGTCATGAAGACCCTGGCCGAGCCGACCTTGACCGCCGTGTCCGGGGAGAAGGCGACCTTCAAGGTCGGCGGCGAATACAACATGGTGAGCGGGGTCAGCGCCAACGTATCCACCGACAATCAGACCGGTCTGAAGACCTATACCGTCGATAAGATCGAGTATGGCATCGGCCTGGAGTTCCAGCCGGTGGTTCTGTCGCCCGGTCGCATAAGCCTGAAAGTCAGAACCTCGGTTTCCGAACCGACAACCGAGGGGTCCGTATCGTCATCCACGGACAATAGGAGTATCGGCATGAATGCCTTGTCACTGCGCAAGCGTCTTGCGGATACGACCGTTGAACTGCCCTCGGGCGGCTCCATGATGATCGCCGGCCTGGTTCGCGACGACGTCAGGCAAGCCGTCACTGGGTTGCCTGGACTGACAAAGATCCCAGTGCTCGGCGCGCTTTTCCGCAGCAGGGACTTCGTGCGCAACGAGACCGAGCTCGTCATCATCATCACGCCCTATCTGGCACGGCCGGTTGCACGCAACGAGCTCGCCAAGCCGGACGACAATTTCAACGCGGCCAGCGATGGTGCCGCTATGTTCCTTGGCAAGGTCAATCGCGTCTACGGCACCATGCAGACCGACAGGCCCAACGGCCGCTATCACGGCGTTGTCGGCTTCATCTACAAGTGAATGAGGAAGCGGACATGTCTCAGTCAGCGTTGAAGACAACGACCACCAAGACGACGAGCACCAGCCGTTCGCGCCTGCGGGTCCTCCCGTTCCTGGCAGTTGCGGCGACGGCCTTGCTGGCCGGTTGCGCCCAGCGCGACAGCGTCACTGTCGGTGCCATTCCGGATGACTATCGCACCAACCATCCGATCGTCATCGCGGAGAAGAATCAAAAGATCGACCTTCCCGTCGGCGCTGGCGACCGCGGCATGACCGGTTCGCAGCGCGATACGCTTCTGGGTTTCCTCGACGGCTATGACAAGAGTGCCGCACCGACGCTGACGATCCAGATTCCCCGCGGATCGGCCAACGAGGTTGCCGCGACGGCGGCCGGTCGTGATTTCGCCAGGCTCGCGATCGCCAGTGGCGTCAAGCGCAACCGGATCGTCGTGGTCGCCTACCAGGCCGGATCGAGCGAAATATCCGCTCCGGTTCGCGTCGCCTATATCTCGGTAAAAGCCCAGACCGACAAATGCGGACGCTGGCCCGATGACCTGGTCGAGACGTCGGAAAACAAGCACTACGCCGACTTCGGTTGCTCCTACCAGAACAATCTCGCCGCTCAGATGGCCAACCCGGCCGACCTGATTGGTCCGCGCAAGCAGACCACAATCGACGCGGAAAATCGTGGCGCGGTGATCGACGTTTATCGCAACAGGGGCATTTCGGGTGAATTCCTCGGCAATTCGGAAGTGACCTACTGAGCCGCCCTCGGGAAAAAGAAGCCAGCGAAAGAACGGGCCACGGAAAGAGCATGACCATGAGCAACCTTGCCTATGACGCCACCGTGGACGGCGGCGATACCTCGCCGCAGGACATCGCCGCGATGCAGGCGTTGCGGCCGGTTCCGCGCATTTCGATCCAGGCATTCTGCGAGACGGAGGGCGTTGCCAATCCGGTCGAGCGTGCCGGCGAGGATCGCCGCATGGCCAAGGCACATCTCAAGGTCCATATGGGCGGCATTCCCACCGCCATCGAATTCTATCAGTCGGCGCCCACGCCGAACCTGATCCTGCTGGAGTCGCGCAGCGAACCCAAGCAACTGCTGGAACAGCTCGCCCAGCTTTCGGAATACTGCGACCCGACCTCGAAAGTGGTGGTGATCGGTCATTACAACGACGTCGGTCTCTATCGTGAGCTCATCCGGTCCGGCATCTCGGAATATGTCATCGCTCCGGTGTCGATGGCCGATATCGTCAGTGTCGTCTCGTCGATCTTCGTCGATCCGGAGGCCGAGCCGCTCGGCCGCTCGATTGCCTTTGTCGGCGCCAAGGGTGGCGTCGGCTCGTCCACGATCGCCCATAACGTGGCCTGGGCAATGTCTTCGCTGTTCAAATCCGAGGTCGTCGTTGCCGACCTCGACCTCGCCTTCGGCACGGCCAACATCAATTTCGATCAGGATCCGGCACAGGGCATCGCCGAAGCGGTGTTCTCGCCCGAACGCATCGATGAGGTCTATCTGGACAGGCTGCTGACCCAGTGCGCCGAACACCTGTCGCTGCTCGCGGCGCCCTCGACGCTGGAACGCGTCTACGACTTCGACCCCGATGCCTTTGCTCAGCTTGTCGATACCGCGCTCCGCAGCGTGCCGCTCCTGGTGCTGGACGTTCCCCATGTCTGGACGGGCTGGGCCAAGAACACGCTGGTCAAGGCCGACGAGATCGTCATCACGGCGACGCCGGAACTGGCCAATCTGCGCAACACCAAGAACCTGCTCGACATGCTCAAGCGGCTGCGCCCCAACGACCCTCCGCCGAAGCTGATCATCAATCAGGCCGGTGTTCCCAAGCGTCCGGAGATTTCGCCGTCCGATTTCGCCGAGCCGCTCGGCCTCACGCCGATGTCGGTCATCGGCTTCGATCCGGTGCTGTTCGGCAATGCAGCCAACAACGGGCGTATGCTCGGCGAGATGGATGCCAAGAACCAGGTCGTCGCCACCATCAACGAAATTGCCCATGTGCTGACAGGGCGCAGCGAAATCAGGACGAAAAAGAAGGCTGGCCTCGGTAGCCTCCTCGGCAAGCTCTCGCGCAACAAGAAGTGACGCTTTTGGGACCGGTAGTCGATCATGTTTGGTAAAAGAGGCAACGACGACGGCAACCGGTTCAAGCCGGAATTCCGCCAGCCGGCACCGGCGCCGGTCACGCCGGCGGCCGCGGGTTCGGCGGACACGGCGGTGCTTGCCCGGCCCGCGGCGGCGCCTCCGCCGAGCGCCCCTGTCGCGCCGCCGGCCCGCCGGGCGGTCGATGCGCCGCCCATCGCGCCAGAGCAGAAGCGAGGCCCGCGCGAAAAGAGCGAAACCTACTACGACACCAAGAGCCAGGTTTTCTCGGCCCTCATCGACACGATCGACCTGTCGCAGCTCGCCAAGCTCGACCCCGAAAGCGCGCGCGAGGAAATCCGCGACATCGTCAACGACATCATCGCGATCAAGAATTTCGCGATGTCGATCGCCGAGCAGGAGGAACTGCTCGAGGACATCTGCAACGACGTGCTTGGCTATGGGCCGCTCGAGCCGCTGCTCGCCCGCGACGACATCGCCGACATCATGGTCAACGGGTCCAAGAACGTCTACATCGAAGTCAATGGCAAGGTCGAACAGACCAGCATCCGCTTTCGTGACAACCAGCAGCTTCTCAACATCTGCCAGCGCATCGTCAGCCAGGTCGGCCGCCGTGTCGATGAATCCAGCCCGATCTGCGACGCCCGTCTTCCCGACGGCTCCCGCGTCAATGTCATCGCACCGCCGCTCGCCATCGATGGCACCGCGCTCACAATCCGCAAATTCAAGAAAGACAAGCTGACGCTCGATCAACTGGTGAAGTTCGGTGCCATTTCGCCGCAAGGCGCCGAAGTTCTCAAGATCATCGGCCGCGTCCGCTGCAACATCGTCATTTCGGGCGGCACGGGCTCCGGCAAGACGACACTGCTCAACTGCCTGACCAACTACATCGACCGCGAGGAGCGCGTCATCACCTGCGAGGACTCGGCCGAACTGCAACTTCAGCAGCCGCATGTCGTGCGCCTGGAAACCCGTCCGCCCAATCTCGAAGGCGAGGGCGAGGTGACGATGCGCGACCTGGTCAAGAACTGCCTGCGCATGCGGCCGGAGCGCATCATCGTCGGCGAAGTACGCGGACCCGAAGTGTTCGACCTGCTGCAGGCCATGAACACCGGTCATGACGGCTCGATGGGAACGATCCACTCGAACAGCCCACGCGAATGCCTGAACCGTATCGAATCCATGATCGCCATGGGTGGTTATTCGCTGCCGCAGAAAACCGTGCGCGAAATCGTCGTCGGCTCGATCGACGTGATCATCCAGGCGGCGCGTCTGCGCGACGGGTCGCGGCGCATCACCCACATCACCGAAGTGATCGGGATGGAAGGCGACGTCATCATCACCCAGGACATCGTTCTCTACAACATCAAGGGCGAGGACGCCAACGGCAGGCTGCTGGGCGAGCACGTCTCGACCGGCATCGGCCGCCCGCATTTCTGGGATCGGGCGCGATATTACGGCGAGGAGCAGCGTCTCGCCAATGCGCTCGAGGCGATGGAGAAACGTGCTGACTGACGCATCCGCAGGCGTGAAGGTTCTGGTCGATGTTTGGAATTGACGGCACCGTATTGGCGTTTGTCGTGCTCGCCGGCTTCAGCGCCGGCGCGGTCGCCTATGCATTCCTGTTCAAACGGATCAGCAACGAGAAACAGGCCGGCAAGCGGCTGGAAACGATCAAGGCCGCCGAGACCGACCGCTCCGTCGTCAAGGCCACGCGCGACCGCGCGACGGATGCGGCCAAGCGCCGTAAATCCGTGCAGGATTCGCTGAAGGAGCTCGACGAGAAGCAAAAATTCAAGGACAACGCCGTCAAGAAGCCGCCGCTCAAAGTACAGATTCGGCAGGCCGGGATGAAGGTTACGATCGAGCGTTTCTATATCTATTCCGTGATATGCGGCCTCGCGCTGACTATTGTCGCTTTCATGCTTGGAGCGCCGCTGCTGGTCCTGCCCGGTGTGCTGGTGGCTGGTGCGTTCGGCCTGCCGCGTTGGTTCGTCTCGTTTCGCCGTGCGCGCCGGGTCAAGGCATTCCTCAACGAATTTCCGAACGCGCTCGACATCATCGTGCGCGCGGTCAAGTCGGGCCTGCCGCTGAACGATGCCATACGCCTGATCGCCAACGAATCCCCCGAGCCTGTGAAGGCAGAGTTTCGCCGTATCGTCGATTCACAGCAGATGGGCCTGTCGATCCCCGATGCGACCTTGCGCATGCCCGAAACCATGCCATGCGCCGAGGCGGGTTTCTTCGGAATCGTGATCCAGATACAGTCACAGGCCGGCGGCAATCTCTCCGAAGCTCTGGGCAATCTTTCGCGCGTGCTGCGCGATCGCAAGAAGATGAAGGCCAAGGTCCAGGCGCTGTCCATGGAGGCGAAGGCTTCCGCCGCGATCATCGGCGCACTGCCTTTCATCGTCTCCTTTCTCGTCTATCTCTCCAGCCCCAACTACCTGATGCCGCTGTTCACCACCAGCATTGGCAATCTGATCCTCGGCGTTTCCGGCGTCTGGATGTCGATTGGCATCTTCGTGATGCGCAAGATGATGAATTTTGAAGTCTAGGGCCGCGGCATGAGCGAACAAGTCGTCAAGTCACTGACGGATCCCAGCCTTCTGATCGCGCTGCTGGTCGGCATCGCCGTGTTCGCGACCGTGTTTACGCTGCTGCCGGCCTTGGGCGGAAACCAGCTCAAGGCGCGTATGAAATCGGTGGCGCTGGAGCGCGATGAGCTTCGCGCCAAGCAGCGCGCGCGGCTTGCGAGCGAGGCCGATCGCCGCCGCAAGGGCCTGCGCGAGCAACAGTCGATCGGCATGCGCAACATTGTCGACCGGCTCGATTTGCGGCGCGCTTTGGCCGACGAAAGCACCTTGCAGAAGCTCAAGGTTGCCGGCTTTCGTGGGCAGAATCCGCTGACGCGGTTTCTTTTCTTCCGTCTCGTGCTCCCTTTCGTCGGCTTCGCGCTGGCTCTGGTCTACATGTTCATACTCGGGGGATTGCCGGACAAGCCATTGGTCGTCCGGCTGTTCGTCTGCGTGCTCGTTGCCTATGGCGGCTTCTACACACCAGTGCTCTACGTCAACAACCGCGCCACCAAGCGCAAGCAGTCGATCCAGTTGGCGTGGCCTGATGCGCTCGACCTTATGCTGATCTGCGTGGAATCAGGCATGTCGGTGGAAGCAGCGCTACGCAAGGTGGCCGACGAGATCGGCGCGCAGTCGGTGCCGCTGGCGGAAGAGTTCATCCTGACCAACGCCGAGCTTTCCTACCTGCAGGAACGCAAGCAGGCCTACGAGAATCTCGCAAGCCGGACCGGCTTGGAATCGGTCAAGTCTGTGTCGCAGGCGCTCGTCCAGGCCGAGCGCTACGGCACGCCGGTAGCGCACGCGCTGCGCGTGCTTGCGGCTGAAAGCCGCGACATGCGCATGAACGCCGCCGAGAAAAAGGCCGCGGCCTTGCCGCCCAAGCTCACCGTGCCGATGATCCTGTTCTTCCTGCCGGTGCTTTTCGCCATTATTCTTGGCCCTGCCGGCATCCAGGTCAGCCAGCGCGGCATCTTCGGCGATCAGCACAAGTCCAGTAGCCAGTGACGTATCCGCTCGGACAGGACGATGGCCGCGCGGCGTGCAGCGCGGCGATCCTCCTGTCCGGCATGGTTCGGTGATTGGCCGCCGCGTAGTTGAAGCGCACCTTCGCCGCGGGGGGACTTGCGCAAAGTTAAAGAGATTAGGCGGCTCGGCGGTTTTGTTTTAACGCAATTCCGGACGGAAACCGCTGTGCGCTTTCCTGGAATTGCTCAGTTGGTCGCGGCTTTCGCCTTGTCCTGATCCTTGAGCTGGCTCCAGGCATTCTGCTGGGCCAGCATCTGCCTGAGATAGGCGACATTGGCCTGCGCCTGTTCGGGCGAGAGTTCCTGCGAGGCGATCTTCTCGGCTTCGTCGAAACGGCCTTGCAGACCCACGACCAACGCCAGGTTCTGGCGCACACGGCTGTCGGCATTAGGCTGCTGGGCGGCCGAACGCATATAAGTCTCGGCGGTGCGCAGATCCCCTTCCAGCACGTAGGACATGCCGAGATTGGATAGAACCGAGGGTTCGTTCGGCTTGAGTTCGAGGGCCTTGCGGTAAAGCTGGCGCGCTTCGTCCTTCTGGCCGGTCTGATCGAGGATGGCCGCCTCCGCCGACACCAGCTTCCAGTCGGGATATTCGGGCGTCTGTGCGCGACGCACGGCGTCGAGCGCCGCCTCGAACTGACCATTGGCGGCGAGCGCCTTGCCATAGGCGGCGAGCACGTCGCGGTCCTTGGGGTAGGCGATCGCCAACTTGCGCATCACGGCAAGCGACTGGTCGGCATCGCCGTCCATCTGCAGCGCGGCCGCGAAGTTGGTCGCTATACGCTTGTCGTTGGGGTTCCTGGCGTAGGACTGGCCAAGTGCGGCGGTGGCATTATGCAATTCTCCAGCCGACATGGACTCCAGCGGCTTGCCGCTGGTGCGGCTGATGGAGCCAGTCGTGAGCTTGCTGGTTCCGCAACCGGCGACGCCCGCCGCGAGCGCCAGCATGAGGGCGGTGGTGACAAGCCGTTTTGCCCTTGCATTCACTGTGCGGTTGGTCGGCATCGGCACCTAGGCCTCCATTCATACGCGTAGCCATTGCGTGGCCATCTTCCCTCCCGCAGAAATATTCTGTTAACCCTAACGGAGAGTTAAGAACCGCCGACTCGGGGCCTGGGCTCGGCATGGGAGAACATCGAATGCCTGTTGAACTCGTCGAGAAACTGGATGGCGCGTTGCCGGTGCATCTGGTCGCCCGTGATGGCCTGGAAGCCGCGGGCCTTGCGCCATCCGCGATCGCTTGGGCCAGGGCCAATGGATTTTCGGGTGAAGCAGGCAGGACGCTGGCCGTGCCCGGCGAAAACGGCGCGCTTGCCGGCGCCTTGTTCGGTGTTGGCGATGGAGAGGGCGCGCTCGCTCTCGGCGCGCTGTCGAAGACCCTGCCGGAGGGGGACTGGCATTTCGCCTCGGCGCCCGCCGAGCCGGAACTCGCGGCAATCGCGTTGGCGCTCGGCGGTTATGTTTTTACCCGCTACGGCAAGAAACCGGGCAAGGCGCTGCGCTTTGACGTGCCGGCCGGTGCCGATCCGGCTCGCGTGCGCCGCATCGCCGACGGCGTCTTCCTGACGCGCGACCTGGTCAACACGCCGACCAGCGACATGGGACCGGACGATTTGGAGAAGGCGGTGCGGACCCTGGCCGGGACCCACAAGGCCGAAGTCTCCGTCGTCAAGGGCGACGACCTGCTCGCGCGGAATTTCCCGATGATCCATGCGGTCGGCCGTGCCTCGACCGGCGCGCCGCGTCTGATCGACATGACATGGGGGCAACAGGGCGCGCCGAAGGTGACGCTGGTCGGCAAGGGCGTCTGTTTCGACACCGGCGGCCTCGATATCAAGCCGTCCTCCGGCATGCTGCTGATGAAGAAGGACATGGGCGGCGCCGCCAATGTGCTTGGTCTGGCTTCGATGATCATGGCTGCCGGGCTGAACGTGCGGCTGCGCGTGCTGATCCCCGCGGTCGAGAATTCGATCGCCGGCAATGCCTTCAGGCCGGGCGACGTGCTGGCGAGCCGCAAGGGCATCACGGTCGAGATCGGCAACACCGACGCGGAAGGGAGGCTCGTGCTGGGGGACGCGCTGGCGCTGGCCGACGACGAAGAGCCGCAGCTCCTGGTCGACATGGCGACGCTGACTGGAGCCGCCCGTGTCGCGCTCGGCCCCGACCTGCCGCCCTTCTACACGGGTGACGAGGCGCTGGCATCGGAACTCGCTGCGGCGTCGCTCGCGGTCGAGGATCCGTTGTGGCGCATGCCGCTGTGGCAGCCTTACGATGCGAAACTGTCGTCGAAGATCGCCGACATCAACAATGTCACCACCGACGGTTTCGCCGGTTCGATCACGGCGGCACTGTTCCTCAAGCGCTTTGTCGAGAAGACGGCGAACTGGGCGCATTTCGACATCTTCGCCTGGAACCCAGCCGATCGTGCATACGGTCCCGCCGGGGGCGAGGCGCAAGGCATCCGCGCCCTGGAGCAGGTCATCTCGGCACGGTTTGGCTGATTCGGCGGTGGCGGGCAGAGCCGGCAAATTGCTGAAACTGAAACGGAACCGAAACAATTTGCCGTCATGCTGGGCGGATGTCGATTGCGATGCGCCCGAGCCAGGCCTTGCGACTGTGGCAGCAAGTGATGCTGTCGCAGGTGCGCGAAGACGCGCCCGACCTGACCATGCGTCAGACGGCGATCCTGTTCACCATCTATCTCGACCCGCCGCCGCACACGGTGCGCGGGCTCGCCGCTCGCCTCAACGTCACCAAGCCGGTCATCACGCGCGCGCTCGACACGATGGGTGCGCTGAAACTGGTGTCGCGCCATCGCGACGAACTCGACAAGCGCAATGTGCTGATCAAGCGCACGGTCGAGGGCGCGCTCTTTGTCGAGCGCTTCGGCGATGGTATCATCGCCAGGGCCCAGGAACTGCCGATCTGACCATATTGCCGATACAACAGGGTTGCCGATTTTGACCGCTCACGATGCACGCCTTCATGCCTTCCGCTCCGATCTCGCCGATTCAAGGTTGAAAGGAGAGGTCGTTGCCGACCGCTTCGTTGCCGGCCGGCCGGCGCGGATTTCGGTCCCGGTGGCCGATATCCGCAAGGCGCCGCGCCCGGATGCTGGCGTCAACACGCAGGCCCTGTTCGGCGACGATGTGCTGGTTTTTGAGGATGCCGCAGGCTGGGCCTGGATCCAGGCCGAGCGCGACGGCTATGTCGGCTATGTCGCCGACGCTATGCTCGGTGAACGCGACAATGCGCCCACCCATATCGTCTCGGTCCCGCGCACCTTTCTCTATCCCGGGGCTGACCTGCGCTTCCCGATCGCGGGCCAATTGTCGATGGGATCGACGGTGACGGTGACCGGTGCCGCCGAGACGCGTGGCACGCACTATGCCGTCCTGCCCTCCGGCGAGACGATGATCGCGGGACACCTGCGGCCAATCAGCGAAGTCGCCTCCGACTATGTCGCGATTGCCGAGACGTTTATCGGTACCCCTTATCTCTGGGGCGGTGTTTCCGGCTTCGGCATCGACTGTTCGGGCTTGGTGCAACTGGCGATGCGCATGACCGGCAGGGACGTTCTGCGTGATTCCGACATGCAGGCGGCAAGCATCGGCGAGCCGCTCGATCCGGGCCCGGATCATGCCGGATTGCGCCGGGGCGACCTCGTCTTCTGGAAAGGCCATGTCGCCATCATGACCGACGCCGAGACCATGATCCACGCCAATGGCCACACCATGCTGGTCTCGCGCGAAGGATTGAAGGACGCCGTCGCCCGCATCGGCTATCTCTACGGCGGCCCGACAGGGTTTAGGCGGCCGTAGGTTTCCTTCCTTCTCCCCGTCACTATACGGGGAGAAGGTGCCCGAAGGGCGGATGAGGGGCGGCGCGAACCTCGGACCCGTTGGCGCTACCCCTCACCTGCCTGCCGGCATCCTCTCGCCGTAAACGGGGCGAGGGGGCGCTCTCCTCGGAGAGATTTCGCCAATCGCGGACATCTGCGCCATGATCCCTTCCTTGGAAAGGGTGGAACAAAGATCTGTCTTGATCCCCTTTTGTTCCGATTCTGCTTGGCGATCGCGCGCACCCGCGCTACCTCTGGCGTGTGACAGAGCAGCCACGCCTCGCAGACCAGATTGCCGCCATTGCCCTGCCCGAGCCATTCCTAAAATGGTTCGGCGAGAAGGGCTGGTCGCCGCGTGCCCATCAGATCGAATTGTTGGCGAAGGCTCAAGCCGGGCAATCGGTGCTGCTGATCGCGCCGACCGGCGCCGGCAAGACGCTGGCAGGCTTCCTGCCGTCGCTGACCGAACTGGCCGTCAGGCCAAGGCGGAAAGCAGGGCAGGCGCATCGCGGCATCCACACGCTCTACATCTCGCCGCTCAAGGCGCTTGCCGTCGACATCGAGCGCAATCTCGGCAAGCCGGTGGAAGAGATCGGGCTGCCCGTCACTATCGAGACGCGCACCGGCGACACGCCTTCCCACAAGCGCCAGCGGCAGAAACTCGTGCCGCCCGACATCCTGCTCACCACGCCAGAGCAACTGGCGCTGCTGGTCGCGGCTCCCGATGCCAGGCGCTTCTTCGAGGATCTGCGCTATGTCGTGCTCGACGAACTGCATTCGCTGGTGACCTCCAAGCGGGGCCATCTCCTGGCACTCGGCCTGGCGCGGCTGCGCAGCTTTGTTCCTGGCCTGCAGACGATCGGCCTTTCGGCGACGGTCGCCGAACCGGATGAGTTACGGCGCTGGCTGGTCAGCCAGAACCCACCCAGCGAAATGGCCGAATTGATCGTCGTCACCGGCGGTGCGAAGCCCGAAATATCGATCCTCGATTCGGAAGAGCACGTGCCCTGGGCCGGACATTCGGCTCGTTATGCTACGCCGGAAATCTACCGCGAAATCAAGCGCCACAAGACGACCTTGCTATTCGTCAACACGCGCAGCCAAGCGGAGCTGCTGTTTCAGGAATTGTGGCGGGTCAATGAGGATACGTTGCCGATCGCGCTGCATCATGGCTCGCTTGACGTTGCGCAACGCCGGCGCGTGGAAAAGGCCATGGGTGACAACACACTGCGCGCTATCGTCGCCACCTCCACGCTCGACCTGGGTATCGACTGGGGCGACGTCGATCTGGTCGTGCATGTCGGCGCGCCGAAAGGAGCAAGCCGCCTGGCGCAGCGCATCGGCCGCGCCAATCACCGCATGGACGAACCCTCGAAGGCAATCCTCATCCCAGCCAATCGCTTCGAGGTGCTGGAGTGCCGGGCAGCGCTGGACGCCAACTATCTCGGGGCGCAGGACACGCCGCCGCTGGTCAATGGCGGGCTCGATGTGCTGGCACAGCATGTGCTGGGCTGTGCCTGCGGTGCGCCGTTCAGTGCCGATGCGCTGTTCGAGGAGATCCGCACGGCCGCGCCCTATACCAGTCTGGATCGTGAAACCTTCGATCGCGTCGTCGATTTCGTCGCCACCGGCGGCTATGCGCTGAAGAATTACGAGCGGTACGCCCGCATCCGCCTGAACAAGGACGGACTATGGCGGGTCTCCAACCCGCGCGTTGCCCAGCAATACAGGTTGAATGTAGGCACCATCATCGAGGTGCCGGCGCTCAACGTGCGGTATGTTCAGGCCGGCAGCAAGGGCTCGGCGCCGCGTGGCGGTCGGGTCCTGGGCAAGATCGAGGAGGCCTTCCTCGAAACGCTGACCCACGGCGATACTTTCATGTTTGCCGGCAAAGTTCTCCGTTTCGAAGGCATCCGCGAAAGCGAATGTTTCGTGTCGAACGCGCCCGGCAGCGATGCCAAGGTGCCCTATTATGGCGGCGGCAAGTTTCCGCTTTCGACATACCTTGCCGAGCAGGTCCGCATCATGCTGGACGATCCGCAGCGGTGGAAGCAATTACCTGAACAGGTAGCCGACTGGCTGCGGTTACAAGCCGACAAATCGGTGCTGCCCAAACGCGGCGACCTGCTGATCGAGACCTTTCCGCGTGGCAACCGCTATTATCTGGTCGCCTATCCGTTCGAGGGCCGGCTCGCCCACCAGACGCTCGGCATGCTGCTCACCCGTCGCCTCGACCGGGCGGGTGCCAGGCCGCTCGGCTTTGTCGCCACCGACTATGCGTTGGCCATATGGTCGCTGGGCGACATGGGCGCGATGTTCAAGGCCCGCAAACCGTCTCTCGGCGCGCTCTTCGACCAGGACATGCTGGGCGACGATCTGGAGGCCTGGCTCGCCGACAGCTGGCTCCTCAAACGCACCTTCCGCAATTGCGCCCTGATTTCAGGATTGATCGAAAAACGGCATCCGGGCCAGGAGAAGAGCGGTCGGCAGGTCACCGTGTCCACCGACCTGATCTATGACGTGCTACGCAGCCATGAGCCCGACCACATCCTGCTTCAGGCAACGCGCGCCGACGCGGCGGCCGGTTTGCTCAATGTCAGCAGACTTGCGGACATGCTCTCGCGCATCCAGGGTCGAATCATGCATAAGAATCTGGAGCAGATTTCGCCGCTCGCGGTGCCGATCATGCTTGAGATTGGCAAGATGCCGGTGAACGGCGAAGCCGATGAAACGCTTTTGATGGATGCGGCGACACTGGTCGAGGAGGCCATGGGCCCGGGAATGAACGAGGCATGAATTTTTCGCTGGCGCGTGCATCGCTGATTGCCGAGGCCGACCTTGTCGGCATCGCCGGCGAGCGTGCGGTCTGCGATCCGCGCGGCGTGCTCTATTTTCCAGAGCTAAAACTGCTCGCGGTCTCCGACCTGCATCTGGAAAAGGGGTCATCTCTGGCAAGGCGCGGCACGCTGATCCCGCCTTACGACACAGGCGCGACCTTGCTCAGACTGCAGGCCGTCATATCAGACTATCAGCCGTCGATCGTCATCAGCCTGGGCGACTCCTTTCATGACGGCGGCGGCGCTGAGCGCATGCATGCGAGCTTTCGTGAGCGGCTGGAAGCGCTGATGCGAGGTCGCCAATGGTTCTGGGTCGCCGGCAACCATGATCCGGAAGCGCCCGCCGATCTGCCGGGCGAAACGGTGCGGGAATTGGCCATCGGCTCGCTGCTGTTTCGGCATGAGCCGTCGAAGCTGCGGGTCGAAGGCGAGATCGCGGGCCATTTCCACCCTTGCGCCCGCATCGTGCAGCGCGGGCGCTCATTGCGCAGGCGCTGCTTCGCCGGCGATGGCGGCCGCATGATTATGCCCGCCTTCGGCGCCTATACCGGTTCGCTCAACGTGCTCGACCGCGCCTATGCCGGGCTGTTCCGCCTGGAATCGCTGATGGCGTACATGCTTGGCACCGACCGCATCTTCGCTATCTCCGGTTCGATGTTGCGCCCCGGCTGAGCTTAACGTCCGTAGTACAAGGTAACCGTGTGCTTCGCTTCGGCGAAGAACAGCCAACGCTCGACCAGCATGCCGACGAATTGGACGATCGCGGCGAGCACTGATAGCGCCGCGCCGAAAGGCCAGGGCAAGGCGAAGGCGGCGACCAGCAACAGGATGGGCAATGCGAAGGCCAGTGCCTGCGTTATCCGGCGCAGCTTCGCGCTGTGCTTGCGCGCGATGCGAAAGCCCATTTCCTTGAGCAGGTAATTTTCCTCGGTATGCGGCCATTCCAACGTCCGCACCGTGCCGCCGGCAAGCCCCGTCGCGGTGTTGGCGGTGGTCGCGATTTCCAGCCGGTCGTTGTAGCGCCAGGTTGCCAGTTTCCAGATCCAGCCAAGCAGGACGAGCAGCACTGAAAACGCCAGAAGGGTTTTCGAGCCCGGGACAAAGCCTTGCAGCACCGCGTTCAGAAGCACGCTGCCGCTCATCGCCGAGAAGATGAGATAGCCGGGCAAGGTGTAGGGGCTGTGCCACTGGGCGATGGGTTTCAACGAGGCATAGATCATGCCTGTCATACAGACCGTAACGATGGCGCCAATGGCGGCCAGAAGCCCGACGGCCGCCACCCAGCCGTCGAGGCGGCCAAGAATGACCCAGCCGATGCCGAACAGTCCTGCCGGGATGAAGGTGGCCATGGAGGCAACACCTTCACGCGACAGCCAGGAACTGCGCCACTGCGAAAAGGCCCGCCAGGCCCGCTCCGGCCGTCCGAGATGGCCGGTTGAGGACAACAGTCCGACCACGATCAGTCCGAGCGCCAGTCCCAGGCCGACCAAGCCCAGCCAGAAATCGTCCGGGATGAAACCAAGCGACGCCAGCACGCCAAGCAGCGCGAGCAGGCCGTAGCCGGCGCCGGTGGCGGTGGTGAAGAAGACGACGGAGAAGGCGGGATGCATGGTCTGGCGAGGCTAGTTCGAAAGCATGCGGTCGACCCAGCCAAGGAACCCGCCCTCAGCCCGTACCGGCTCCAAGGCCGGAGCGGCCACCGATACAGCGCGCGTTGTGTGGGCGCGCGGCGGCAGGTATCTGTTGGTTGGGCGGTAGCCGAGTTCCGGCATCAGGTCGACACCGCCGCGTTCCCTTACCAACTGCGAAACCGCCGACTGGGGATCGCCGAGATCGCCGAAATGCCGGGCGCTGGTCGGGCAGGCGGCGACGCAGGCCGGCACGCGGTCCTGCTCTGCCAGATTGTCGTTGTAGATGCGGTCGACGCAGAGCGTGCATTTCTTCATCACGCCGACGTCGGTATCGAATTCGCGCGCGCCGTAGGGGCAGGCCCAACTGCACAGTTTGCAGCCGATGCACTTATCCTCGTCGACCAGCACGATGCCGTCCGAGGCCCGCTTGTAGGAGGCCCCGGTCGGGCAGACGGTGACGCAGGCCGGCGTCTCGCAATGCAGGCAGGAGCGTGGGAAGTTCACCGTGCGCCCGCCCATTTCGGTGGTGTGCTCGTAGCTATGCACGCGGTTGAACCAGACGCCGTCGACATGGCCGCCATAGGGGTCGATGTCGGTCAGCGGCGCCATGTGGCCACCGGTGTTCCATTCCTTGCAAGCGGTGACGCAGGCCTGGCAGCCGACGCAGGTGTCCAGATCGATGACAAGGCCGAGCCGTTTGTCCGTATGAGAGGGCAGGCAGGTCATTCGGCGGCTTCTCTCTCGTGGCGGAATTCGGCGCCGAAACGGAGCGTGTCGGGCGAAGGCTCGAAATGCGGCGGCTGGTGAAAACGCTCGAATTGCGGCTCGGTGAAACCGGCTTCCTCCGCCGCGCATTTGGCGATGCGCACGCGCAGATCGAACCAGGCCGCCTGGCCGGTCACCGGATCGGAATTCGAATAGCGTCTGCCACTGGCGTCAGCCGATGTCTGGTCGCCGATGATGTGGTTGAGCAGGAAGCCGCGATTGCTCTCGGCGGCATCGTCCTTAAGCCCCCAGCTGCCGCGCCTTTTGCCGATGGCGTTCCAGGTCCAGACCGTGCTTTCGTTCACCCCGTCGATCAGCTTGATCTGCCCTTTCACCCTGCCATTGATGCTTTCGATCCATACCCAATCGTCGTCGACTAGACCGAGGCTGGCGCCGGTCCGGTAATGCACGAACAGCCGGTTCTGGCTGGTGATCTGCCGCAGCCACGCATTCTGCGAGCCCCAGGAGTGATACATGTGCATGGGCCGCTGCGTCAGCGCGTGCAGCGGATATTTTTCGAGATCGACGACCGCTTCCTCGAACGGCGTATACCAGACCGGCAGCGGGTCCATGTAGGTCTCGATGCGCTGTCGCTCACTCTTCGGGGGCTGCACACGCCCGTGGCCGCGCGCGGCCAGCCGAAAGCGCTGCAGCGGTTCGGAATAGAGCTGGAAGACGATTGGCTCCGCCTCGGTGATGAAACCCATCTGGACCGCGAAGTCGAGATAGGAGCGGTTGGCCATCTTGTAGTAGCGCTGGTCGTCGGCAAAGTCGTGATGCCAGAAGCCGCCATTGTCGATGTAGCGCTGCAATTGGCTCGGATTGGGCTCGCCCTTGCCGATCGAGGTTCCATCCTTGCCGCGCCAGCCGGCCAGCGGGCCGATACCCGGCGTGCGCTCGTGGTTGACGATGTAGTCGGCATAGTCCGCATACTTGGCCGATCCGTCGTCGTTGACGAAACCCGGCAGGGCCAGCCGCGCTCCGAGCTCGATCAGCACCGACTGGAATGGCCGGACGTCGCGGTCCGGCGCGACGACGGGATGGCGGATGGCGTCGCCCGGCCCGTCGGCATGGCTGATCGGCCGGTCGAGCAGGCTGATGCAGTCGTGGCGCTCGAGATAGGTGGTGTCGGGCAGCACGAGGTCGGCGAACGGCACGGTCTCGGAATAATAGGCGTCGGAATAGATTATGAACGGGATCTTGTAGTTACCGGCTCCATCCTGGTCGGTCAGCATGTGAATCGTCTCGACGGTGTTCATCGAGGAATTCCAGGCCATGTTCGACATGTACATCATCAGCGTATCGATCGGGTAGGGATCGCCGGCCCACGCATTGCGGATGACGGTGTGCATCAGGCCGTGCGCGGCCAGCGGCGCGTCCCAGGAATAGGCCTTGTCGATGCGAAGCGGCGTACCCGCTTCGTCGACCAGCAGATCATCGGGCCCGCAGACGAAACCGAGCGGCATGCCGTCGAGCGGCGTCATCGGCTCGACGATCTTGCCAGCGGGCTTCGGGCCCGGCGGCGCCGATTTGGGGTAGGGCGGCTTGAAGCGAAATCCGCCCGGCACATCCACGGTGCCGAGCAGCACCTGCAGCAGGTGGATGGCGCGGCAGGTGTGAAAGCCGTTCGTATGAGCGGAGATGCCGCGCATGGCATGCATGGAAACGGGCCGCCCCTTGATCGTCTGGTGCCGGCGCCCTGCCCAATCAGTCCAGGACACCGGCAGCTCGATCGTCTGCTCGAAGGCGACATGGGCAAGTTCGGCGGCGGTCCGGCGGATCGTATCGGCGGGAATGCCGCAACGCTCCGCGACCGCATCCGGCGCATAGCTCTCATCGAGGTAGCGGTCGGCGATCAACTGGAACACCGGCACGCAGCGGCGGCCGTCGACTTCGAAGCTGCCGGTCAGCGCTGGCTTCGCCTCCGGGTCGATTGCCTTGACGGAGGTTTTCGCCACCCTGTCCCAGGCCAGCGGATTGCCGTCGGCGTCGCGCAAGAACAGTCCGCCATCGGCGGCATCAGTCTCCTGGATGACCAGCATATGCGCATTGGTGTAGCGCAGGAGATAGTCGAGGTCGACGCGCCCGGCTTTCATGAGTTCATGGATCAGCGCGAAGACGAACAGGCCGTCGGTGCCGGGCCGGATGCCGATCCAGTCGTCGGCAATGGCATTGTAGCCGGTCCGGCATGGATTGATCGACACAACCTTGGCGCCGCGCGCCTTGAGCTTGCCGAGGCCGATCTTGATCGGGTTGGAATCATGGTCCTCGGCGACCCCGAACAGCATGAAGTATTTGGTGTTGTCCCAGTCGGGCTCGCCGAACTCCCAGAACGAGCCGCCGATCGAGTAGAGGCCACCAGCCGCCATGTTGACCGAACAGAAACCGCCATGGGCGGCGAAATTCGGCGTGCCGAACTGGCTCGCCCACCAGCCGGTCAAGGATTGCGACTGGTCGCGCCCGGTGAAGAAGGCGAGCTTTTTCGGGTCGGTCCGGCGAATGGCCGAGAGCCGCTCCGTCGCGATCGAAAAGGCCTCTTCCCACTCGATCTCCCGGAACTCGCCCGAGCCCCGTGGCCCGCTCCGTAGCAGCGGCTTCTTCAGCCGGGCCGGGCTGTAGTGCTGCATGATGCCGGAACCGCCCTTGCCGCAGATCACGCCGCGATTGACCGGATGGTCCTTGTTGCCGTTGATGTAGCGGACCTTGTCATCCTTCACGTGCACGTCGATGCCGCAGCGGCAGGCGCACATGTAACAGGTCGTCTTAGCGATGCGGTCGGAAACGCTTGGCGAGGTGTCGACGCCGTCGCCCTCATCGGGTGCTCGCGTGTCGGCAAGCGGCAGTTGCGATGGTGCGGAATTCTGGCCGCGCGGCGGTCCGTGCATCATGGTCCGGCCGTATCCGCACGGTTCGCGGACTTGGCCCGCGTCTTCGGCCCGGGACCGCGCATGTAATGCTCTTCCGGGTGATAGGTATCACCAGCCAGCCGCCGCCGGATGCCACGGGCCCAATGGGCAAGCAGGGATCTGAATCGCCCGATCATTTTATCAGCAGCTATTCGATGGCCAATTTTTTCTAATTTCAGATCAAAAAGTAGAATAAGGCTATCGATCCGTCTAATCAGTTGTTCTTGTAAATTCGATCAATATTGGTTCTTAATGCGTCCATGACCCTGGATCAGTTGCGCATTTTCGTTGCTGTCGCCGAGCGCGGCCACATGACCAAGGCGGCGGAGCTTCTGGGCATCTCACAGTCGGCCGCATCGGCCGCCATCCGCGCGCTTGAGGAGCAGCACGGCGTCCACCTGTTCAACCGCGTTGGCCGCAACATCGAGCTTGCCCAGACCGGCCACCGATTCCTGCCCGAGGCCAAGGCCGTGCTGGAGCGGGCCGCCGCCGCCCGCAACGTGCTGGAACATGTCTCGCAGACGGTCGCCGGCAGTCTCTCGATCGCGGCCAGCCTGACCATCGCCAGCTATTGGCTGCCGCGCCGGCTGGCGTCCTTCCACGAGGCCTACCCCGCGGTGAGGCTGAGCGTCAGCATCGGCAACACAAGGCAGGTCGAGGCCAGCGTGCTCGATGGAGCCGCCGATCTCGGCCTGGTCGAGGGGCGCACCGAGTCCGACATATTGCGCCGCGCCAAGGTCGATACCGATCGGTTGATGCTGGTGGTGGCCAAATCCCATCCCGAGATATCCGAAACCGCGCCGGGACAACCCGATATCAGGGGCTTGCGCTGGATCATCCGCGAAGGCGGTTCGGGCACGCGCGAAGTGCTGGAGGATTTGGCGCGCCGTGACGGGATTTCGCTCGCCGACCTGCAGGTATTCTTGGTGCTGCCCAGCAACGAGGCGGTTCGCCAGGCGGTCGAGGCGGGCGCTGGCGCCACCATCATCTCGGAACTCGTCGTCGGACGCGCCGTCGCCGAAGGCAGTCTGAGAGCCGTGCCGATCGAATTGCCGAAGCGCGACTTCGCCATGATCAGCCATCGCGATCGCCAGGCAAGCCTGGCCCAGATGGCGCTCAAGGCGCATCTCGGCGCGGAAACCGCGGGAAGCAGGTCGGCGTAGACCAATTCAGGAAAGGGCCGTTGCGGCTCCCGTGTGGAATTGCGTGGAAACAAAGACAATTCAGCCGAACTTCCGTTGGGCATCCAAAGCCAGCCCAAGCCCCACCGAGCCGAACATGTCGCCTTCGATGACGGACGCCTGCGGCACCAGCGACAGGATTTCCCGTCTTGCCAGCGGGATCGCGGTCGATCCGCCGGTGAGGAACACCGCGGTGATGTCCGCCGGCTTGACCTGCGCGTCGCGGATGGTCTGGCCGACTGTGTCGGTGACCCGCTCGATCTCCCTGGCGATCGTAGCGTTCAGCCCCTCGCGCGTGATCTCGGCGGCGAACGCGGCGCCCGGCAGCGTCACGGCGACTTCCGCCGATGACCTGCCGGTCAGCTCTATCTTGGCCTTTTCGACCAATGCCGCCAGCGCGTGCCCATAGCGATGCTCGACGATGTGGATGAAGCGGTCGACCAGATCGGCGCGTTCGGCCTCGTAGCGGATCTGGCGCAGATGCGTCATCGCCTTGGCGGTATAAACCAGGTTGATGCGCTGCCATGTGGCGAGATCGATGAAATAGCTTGCCGGGAGATTGCGCTTGCCGTCCTTGGTCGGGGTCAAATAGCCGAGCCTCGGCATCACATGAGCGATGCTGAGCAGTCGATCGAAATCCGTACCACCGATATGGACCCCCCGGCTGGCAAGGATATCCTCCTTGCGGTCCGAAGATCGGGAACGCTCCGGCGAGACGCGGACGATCGAAAAGTCCGACGTGCCGCCGCCCATATCGATGATCAGCGCCAGTTCCTCGCGCGTCACCTTCTGTTCGTAGTCGAGCGCCGCGGCGATCGGCTCGAACTGGAAAGCGATATGCTTGAAGCCTTGCGCGTGGGCAGCAGCTTCGAGCTCGCTCTGCGCCTTCGCATCGGCCTTGGCATCGTCATCGACGAATTGTACCGGCCGGCCGAGCACCACACTCTCGACCGCACCGCCGGCGTCTTCCTCCAGCCTTTTCCTGAGATGACCGATGAACAGGCCGACGATCTCCATGAAGCCGATCGAGCGCGCCTTGATGCGAGTCTTTTCGTGCGCGAGCGAACTGCCGAGCACACTCTTCAGCGAGCGCATCAGCCGGCCTTCGACGCTGTCCGTGTAATTGGCAATGGCCTGCCGGCCAAAGCCGATCCGGCCGTCCTCGAAGTTGAAGAACACGGCGCTCGGCAAGGTGACCTGGCCGTCTTCAAGCGTGACGAGGCGAGGTTGCCCGTTGCGGACCACACCAACGGTGGAGTTCGAAGTGCCGAAGTCGATACCGGCGAATGCTGGTCGCAAAGCAGCCTCCTGTCATTGGCGGCAGGCAGCGGATCGGCGCTCGCGGGAGAAGCGTGCGCTGCGGTTTCGGACGACCGAACCGCTCTGCCGGATTGAATTGTGCGTGCTTGCCCTTCGGGCGGGGACGTGCGGTCTATAGCATGACGCGAGAAAGGGAAACCCCTTTTGGACGTCTCAGTCCTTGCGGAAGATGAGCCTGCCGAGCCAGCCCGTTATCATGGCCAGCGATATCGCGAACACGCCATAGAGGAAGGAATAGTCATGGGCGACGCGAAAGATCGACTGTTCGAAACCGGACTTGCGGATTTCGAGCTGGGCCGAGCTTTCCTTGATGAACAGGCCGCTCTTGAACAGAAAGGCGCGCGCCTTGTGGGTGCCGACCGGAACGTTCGGCGCCAGCCGGACAGTGGCGCGGAACAGGTTCTGCGACAGGAACTGAACGCCCCCGACGTTCTCGCTGTAGAGGCCGGTCGCCGATTTGCGCTCGCGCAAGGCCGCGGTGAATTCCTCGATCGTGGCCGGGCTGTCGCCGGCGTCCACAGGCTGCATGTAGAGATTGGAGGCGCCGAGCGACAGCTGCCTGTAGCTGTTCGGTTCGGTGATGTCCTGCAGGGGTCGCGTGGTCGCCACCGAATAGGAGACCGGCACGTTCTCGAAGGTCTCGGATTCCAGATTGATCCAGACGCCGAGCACCCGGTCCTTGCGGCGTACCACCACCGGCTTGGGTGGCCCTTCAAGCACGACGATGACATCGTAGCGACCCTGGCGCGCCACCAGCGGATCGGGGTTTTCCAGCGAACCGAAGATGGTCAGGTCGGCGCCGGAAAAACCGGCGGTGATGGAGACATTGTCCGTGGAAAGACCGATCTGGATGCTTTCTATCGGCGGCGTCTGTGCCCTCGCCGGCGTGGTTGGCGCAAGCAAGGACAGGAAGATGGCGGTTGCGAGCGTCCCCACCCCCCTCATCAGTTGAGACCCGCGCCGGACAGCGAATAGAGATTGGGCGGCGTGACGAACAGATCGATGGCAAGCCGGATCGCCACGGCCAGCACCAGCAGCGCCAGCAGCGCCCTCAATTGCTCGCCGCGCAGCCGCTGGCCCGCCTTGGCGCCATATTGCGCGCCGGCCACGCCGCCGGCCATCAGCAGAAAGGCAAGCATCACATCGACGGTCTGGTTGGTGGTGGCGTGGACCAGCGTCGTGTAGGCGGAGGTGAAGATGATCTGGAACAGCGAAGTGCCGATAACGACATTGGTCGGCACTTTGAGCAGATAGATCAGCGCCGGCACCATGATGAAGCCACCGCCGACGCCCATGATCGACGACAGGAAGCCGATGGCGGCACCGAGGCCAAGCACCGGGATGACGCTGACGAACAGCTTCGACGCCCTGAAGCGCATCTTCAGCGGCAGGCGGTGGATCCAGTTGTGCTGGCCGGATTTCTTCAGCACCGGCGCCGCGCCACTGCGCGAGGCGCGCAGGGCATTGACGCTTTCGACCAGCATCAGCCCGCCGACAGTGCCGAGCAGCACGACGTAGAGCAGCGAGATGAACAGGTCGAGCTGACCCAGCCGGCGCAGCAAACCGAAGACAAAGATGCCGCCGGTGGAGCCAACGATGCCGCCGGCCAGCAGCACCCCGCCGAGCTTGAAGTCGAGCGTCCCCCGCTTCATGTGCGACAGCGCGCCGGAGAAGGAGGAGGCGATGACCTGGTTGGCGCCGGTGGCGACCGCGATCGCCGGGGGAATGTTGTAGAAGATCAGCAGCGGTGTGATGAGAAAGCCGCCGCCGACGCCGAACATGCCCGACAGGAAGCCCACCGCGGCGCCCATGGCCAGCAGCACGAAGACGTTGACGGAAATTTCCGCAATCGGGAGATAGATGCCCACCCGTCAGTCTCGATCAGTTTGCCTGTCGGCGAATACAGCCGTTGCGGCAGTCTCGCACCGAAAAGCCAATTTTTTCTTGCGCCGAAACGGCGGTGGGGTCAAACCCCGCCACCGCGCCGAAACAAAAAATATCTCAATCAGTTAACAGGCAAATGTGTGGCGGGGGCATCGCGGAAACGACGCTTCTTCCGTTATTTGCGCGCCAGCAGCGCCCTGACCAGTTTTTCATCGACGGCGCCGGTCGCCGGCAACTTGTTATCGGTCTGGAAAGCGATGATAGCGGTCTTGGTCTTGTCGCCCATGACGCCATCGGCGCCGCCGGCATCGTAGCCGTTCTTGTTGAGGATCAGCTGGATGTTCTTGACCGCCTTCTTCATGTCGATGCCGGCGGTCGTCTGCGGCGTGCCCTCCTGCCAGGATTCGGGAATGTCGGCCGAATTGGCCGCCGCGTTGAGTGGCTTGGCCTTCCACAATTCGGTCGCGGCACGGGCGCGCTCCAGCTGCTCGGGCCGCAGCGCATTGGCTATCTCGTCGCGCTTGGTGGCAGCATCCTTGTCGCCGGTCTTGGCGACCAGCGCGAACCATTTGTAGGATTCCTCGAGGTTCTGCTTCATGCCGACGCCCTTGGCGGCGAGGATGCCGAGATTGAACTGGCTGTCCTTGACACCGAGGTCGGCCGCCTCCTGGAACCAGTGCGCGGCCGATTCATTGTCGGTCACGCCATCCGCCGCCATGGCGAACAGCACGGCCAGATTGTGCATGGCGCTGGCGTTGCCCTGCTCGGCGGCGAGCTGATACCAGGTCTTCGACTTCTTGATGTCGCGCGTGACGCCTATGCCCTTCTCGTAGAAATTGCCGATGCGGTATTCGGCCGGCGCGAAGCCCAGTTCAGCCGACTTCTCATACCATTTGGCGGCCGCCGCCATGTCTTCCTTGACGCCGCGCGACTCCGCGTAGCGCGAGCCGATCTCGAACAGCGCCTTGGCGTCGCCGCCAGAGGCGGCATCGCGCAGCGCGGCCGGGCCGGCATCGGCCGGAATGTCGAACCTAGCCATGGCCGCCGCCGGCGCAACGCCTCCGGTGCCGTCCTTGACGGTACTGTCGGTGGTCGCCATTGGCATGGCGGGCGCGGTTGGCGCCGGAGCGGCCGAAGCCATCGCCTCGGAGACGGTGGCGCTCGGGCCGGAAGACGTGGTCGAGGCCGCGGATGCCGCAGTCGGTTCCGCCGCCGGCGCCGTATTCGCCATCGCGTCCGTGTCCGACGGCATGGCGAGCGCGGTCTGCGCGATCATGTCATCCTTGCTTGCCGGAACGGAGGGTTCGGCCTGCCTGATGGGGCGGGCAGGCGCGCTGTCCGTTGCCGCCGGCTGAGTCTTCGGCTGGCTCGCCGTGGCGACGGATGCCGTCTGCACCGGTTGCGCGGTGATGATCGGGGTCGCGTCGTTGCTTGCCACCTGGGCGGGATCCGAGAGAAACGCCTTACCGAGCTGCAGGCCGGCAAGCGCCAGCATGATTGCTGCCGCAGCCATCAGGATCGGCTTGCGCCGCGCCTTGAGCAGGTCGCCGATTCTCAGTGCCTTCACCGGCCCTTTCATGGTCGACTGGCGCTTCAAGGCGTCCGCCTCGGCTGCGGCGGCCTGGGCGGCGCGCCGGGCGGCCGCGATGAAATCCGATTTCGCGGCATCGCTTTCACTGGGCTTTGCCGGTTGCGCCCGCTCGTCGCGCACACGCTTCATGATGGCATTGAGGTCGGGTGCGCCGGAGCCCGGTTCCAGCGGGCGGTTGGCCATTTTCGGGTCGAGCGGTTCGTCGAGATCGACACTCGGGATTTCGGCGCTCGGCGCCGAGCCGGCCAGCGGCGGAACATCCGCCGTCTTCTTGCTCTTGAAGGCGCGTGCAAGCCCGCCGAACAACGATTTGCGGCCAGCCGGCTGATCCTTCTCGGCGATGGTGTCGGAACCGAGTGCGGCCATGGCGGCCGCGGCGGCGGCCTCCGCCGGCGTGCGGGCGCCCGGTCCGCGTGGCAGGCGCGTGTCTGCATGCACCACCGGCTCGCCGGGCAAAGCAGGTTCACCGCGCGATATGGCCGCGCCACGCGCGTCGAGATCGGCCAAGTCACCGCTCAGCGGCAGCGGTTCGTCAATGTTCATCGACGGCGCGTTCACGGCCATCTTGGGCCGCCGTGTGCCTCGCCAGCCACTCGTATCCACCGGCGCGGCATCCAGGAGCTCGCTTACCGCTTCGGACGGTTCGCTGGTTTCCAGCGAACCCAGCCTGTCGACGATCTTCAGCAGCGTATCGTGGATGGCCTCAAATGTCCGCGAATTGCGCTCGTCGGAACGCCGCGTCAGCGTTTCCAGCGTCTTCAGGTCCTGGGCGAGGCCTGAAACGGCCGTCGTGTTGGCGTTCGAACCGGCCAGCGACCGCACCGCATTCTCGGCTGCTTCGCGTGCCGTGCCGAGAATGGAATCGCGGGTTCCCGCCAGCGCCTTCTCGATTTCGTCGAGGCGCGGGCTGATGTCTTCGAATTCTGGCAGAGGCGTGCTGGGCTTGGACAGGTGAGCCGACAGGCCGGCAACCTGCGCCTCCAGACTGCGGATCAGCGCCGGATCGATGCCGGCCACTTGGGCCGCGGATGCGTCCAGCCGGCTTGAAATGTCCTCGAGCCGGCTTTCCAGTCCACGAATCGCCGCTTCGCCGGCAGGATCGGGAACGCGCGTTTCCATGCGCTGGGCGAGCGCGGTGAAGCGGGCGTCGATGGCTTCCATGATGCCGGCGCTGTCGACCTGCGGCATCATGCGCTGGTCGAGCCGATCGGCAACTTCGTCCAGCCGGCGCTCGAGATCGCGAAACAGCATGTTGCCCTGCTCGATGGCGTCACCCTGGCGGCGTTCCATCATGCCGGACAGCACGTCGAAGCGTTGCTCCAGCCCATGGAAGATATAGTCGGCGTCGGGCATGGCCGGCGCCTGGTCGATCTTGTCGGCGATGAGCGTGATCTGTTTGGCCAGCCGTTCCATCGCCTGTTCGGGCAGGTTGGCACGACCGGCCAGTTCGTCGACCCGGTTGGACAGCGTGCTCAGGCGATCCATGACTGCGTTGCCGGGGCGGTCCTGCGCCACTTCCTCGATCTGCCGGGCGAGCGAGTCGATCCGCTTCTCGATGCGCTCGAAAGCTTCATGGTCGACCGAATTGGCCTGTGCCGCGACGGTCGAAGCGACGATGGCACGGGAAATCTCGTCCAGCCGCTCATCGATCATGGCAAGCGTGTCGCCGCTGCGATTGTCCTGCTGGCTGGCGAAGTGATCGACGGCGCCGGCAAGTGTGCGGACCTTTTCCTCCAGCGAGCGTAGCGACAGCGATTCCGGCAAATTGTTGACGGCATCACTGATCTGCTCCAGCCGGTCGGTCAGGCCCGCAAGGGCGGGATCGTCGGAGCGTTTGCGCTGGTCGGCATCGACCCGGTCTTCGAAAGCCGTCCAGCGGCGGTCGAAATCGTCCCAGCGGCGGTCGACCTTCTGCACGCTCTCCTCGCGCGCCAGTGTGTCGAGCGCGGTCTTGACCTGCTCGAGCTCCAGCCGCAGCAGGTTGACGCTTCTGTCGTCGCTCTTTTCCGACAGCGACTTGATGGCACCGGAAAGCCGTTCGAATTCGATGCCGAGTTCGGCGCTGCCCTTGCCCGATGCGCCGGGCCTGGCGTTCGACTGGAAGGCACGGTCGATATCCTTGCGCAGCGCATCGAATTCGCGCTGCAGCCCTGCCGTCATCTGGTGGCGCAGCTCCTCGCGCATGCCGCGCAGTTCGCCGGCGATCTTGCCGACCATCGCGACGCTGTCTTCCTGCCCGCGCACGCGGTCGATGTCGCGCGCGATGGCCTGGTAATTCTGGTCTGGGGCAGGGGCGGGCGCCGGATTCTGCGGGCGCGGTGCCGGCTGCGGATCCTCATACCAACGCTGCTGGCCGGTTGGCTGGGCGGCTGGATAATGGGGGTCGGCGGCGGGATAGCGTGGCTCGGTCGCGGGATAGCGCGGGTCGGCGCCGTGTTGGCGGGAAGCGGGACGCGCCATCACCTCCTCGCGCGTCTGCCCTAGTCGCTGTTCCAGCGTCTCCAGCGAGCGGTTCAGTTGCTCGAGCGTGGTCTGTGGCCTGCGCTGTCTGCCGGCGTTGAGTGTATCGAGGTAGGACCGCTTGCTGTTCATCGGTGCGTCCGTCTTTCAGATTGGCCGGCTTGCGACCAGCTCTCCAAGTCCCTGCCGGAACGAAGGCGACCGCGCTTCCATGCCACGGCGGAAGACTAGCTTCCCGGGGTTTCACCCGCGCTCCGAAAAACCGTGAGAAATTCGATACAGGATAAACACGGGTAGCCGACACGCGCACATTTCGCCCAACGTGGTAAACAACGCGTTAACCAAGCTTAAGAAGTTGGAAGGAAATTGGCTGTCGCTGCCCGCAGTGCGGCATAAAGCACCGATCACAGAACGCCCTTGCGTCATCAGGCGGCTATCGGTATAGAATTGACGTAAACGTAAAGGGCGCCTTGAAGCGTGCTGTTTGCGATTTTGTTTGTCGAAACCACGGCTGGAAGCACGCCCCCGCTTCCAGTCAGGCGACGCATGGTCCGGGACCGCGACGCCAGCAACGGGGAAAGCCAGTGACCATGAAGCTTATCTCGGCCGGCGAGACCGCGGCCAATACCAACAATATACCTGTCGAAGCCGGCGAGGACCTTGCCCGCATCGGTGAGATGGCCAAGAAATACGGCGTGACGCTGCGCACGCTGCGCTTCTACGAAGACAAAGGCCTGCTCAACCCGCAGCGTGACGGTTCGACCCGCCTCTACACGCGCCGCGACAAGGCCCGGCTGAAGCTGATCCTGCTCGGCCGCAAGGTCGGGTTCTCGCTGCGCGACGTCAAGCAGATGATGGACCTCTACGATCCGACCGGTTCCAACACCAAGCAGTTGCGTCTGGCGCTGGACAAGTCGGAGAAGCAACTTGCCCGCCTGCAGAAGCAGCGGGCGCTGATTGACGACGCCATCAACGAACTGAGCGGCTCGATGACGGCGGTGCGCCAGATGCTGGCCGAACGGGCCACGCCGCAGGCGAGCGTCGCCGGCTAAGGCAATTCCAGACACGGTGTGAAGCGGCTTTCCATCCGCTTCCGATTAGTTGATCCTGACGATCAAAGCCGCGTGGCCGTGCCGCGCGGCTTTTTTGTTTTTCTTAGACCGCGCCCTGACCTCCCGAGATGTTGGCCGCTGGCCGGCATCATACCCGTCCCGCCAGGCTCATTGCTTCGCAGAGTGCGGAAATCTTGTCGCAGCGAAAGAATTGACGTTTACGCAAACGTCAATTTTTGCTATCCCCGGCTCCAACACGGGTCCGTATGCTGCCCTGACATGACTTCGGGGCTTCCGGACCAGGTCCGCAGGGTGGAGAAAAAGCATGCCGACATACAGGGCTCCGGTCCAGGATACGCTGTTCGTACTCAACGAAGTGCTGGGCTATCGGCGTTATTCGAACCTTCCCGGATTTTCCGATGCCACGCCCGATGTGCTGGAGGCGATCCTCGCCGAGGGGGCCAAGCTCGCCGAGAACGTCATGCACCCGCTCAACCGTATCGGCGACATGGAAGGCTGCGTTCGTCACGACGACGGCTCGGTGACGACGCCCAAGGGCTTCAAGGAAGCGTTCGACCAGTATCGCGAAGGCGGCTGGATGGGGCTCGCGGCACCGGCCGAGTTTGGCGGCCAGGGGCTCCCCTACGTGGTGCACCAGGCGGTCTCCGAATACATGGTGTCGGCCAACATGGCGCTGATGATGTATCCGGGACTGACGCAGGGCGCGATCGCCGCCATCATCACCCATGGCACTGACGAGCAGAAGGCCAAGTGGTTGCCGAAGCTGGTCGAGGGCGCGTGGACCGGAACCATGAACCTGACCGAGCCGCATTGCGGCACCGATCTTGGTTTGCTGCGCACCAGGGCCGCGCCGAACGGCGACGGCACCTACAAGATCTCTGGTCAGAAGATCTTCATCTCGGCCGGCGAGCACGACATGTCGGACAACATCGTCCATCTGGTGCTGGCCCGCATCGAGGGCGCGCCGGAAGGCGTCAAGGGCATTTCGCTGTTCATCGTGCCGAAGCTCAAGCTCGACGCATCGGGCAATCCGGGCGAACGGAACACGCTCTCCTGCGGCTCGATCGAGAAGAAGATGGGCATCCACGGCAATTCGACCTGCGTCATGAATTATGACGAGGCTGAGGGCACACTGCTCGGCGAGGTGAATGGCGGCCTGAAGGCCATGTTCACCATGATGAACGAGGCACGGCTCGGTGTCGCCCTGCAGGGGCTGTCGATCTCCGAGGTTGCCTACCAGAATGCCGTTTCCTATGCCAAGGACCGATTGCAGGGCCGTTCGCTGTCGGGGCCGAAGGCTCCGGACAAGAAGGCTGACCCGATCATCGTTCACCCCGATATCCGCCGCAGCCTGATGACTATGAAGGCGTTCAACGAGGCCGGCCGCGCGCTGGCGCTGTGGACGGCGATCAAGTCCGACATCGCGCATCGCTCCGCCGACGACAAGGACCGTCAGGCGGCTGACGACTACACCGGCCTGCTGACTCCGGTGGTCAAGGGCGTGCTCACCGACAAGGGCTTCGACCATGCTGTCATGGCGCAGCAGGTGTTCGGCGGCCAGGGCTATATCGAAGAGCACGGCATGAGCCAGTTCGTGCGCGATGCCCGTATCGCCATGATCTACGAAGGCGCCAACGGCATCCAGGCGCTTGACCTCGTCGGCCGCAAGCTCGGCCTGAATGGCGGCCGCGCGGTGCAGGCTTTCTTCAAGGAGGTCGGCGAGTTCTGCGAGGAAAACCGTTCCGACGAAAAGATGGCGCCTTTCACCAAGGCGTTGAAGAAGGGCCTCAACGATCTGCAGGCGGCGACCATGTGGCTGCTGCAGAATGGTATGGCCAAGCCCGACAACGCCGGCGCCGCCTCGACCGACTACATGCATCTTTTCGGCCTTGTGGCGCTGGGCTACATGTGGGCGCAGATGGCCAAGGCAGCGCAGGGCAAGCTCGCGCAAGGCGCCAATGGCGCCGGTGCGTTCTACGACACGAAGCTGGTGACCGCGCGTTTCTTCATGGAACGCGTCATGCCGGAAACGGCGATGCGGCTTGCCCGCATTTCGAGTGGCGCCGATACGCTGATGGCGCTGCCGGCGGAAGCGTTCTAGAAATGCTCGGCGTCCCCCTCCTCCTTGAGGGGAGGGTGGCCCGAAGGGCCGGGAGGGGTCGCCCATGCCGCGCGCCGACCTCAATTCCGCTGATGTACCTTGGGAGGACTATCATCGTATGCCTAACCCTGCGGAAATCCTGAACCTCCCCAAACCCGCCTGGGCGGCGGACGAGGTTGGCATGCTCTACGACATGGCCTCCCGCTTCATGGCGGAGGAGATCGCGCCGCGTTACGACGAGTTCGAGAAGAACGAAATGGTCGACCGCGAAAGCTGGCTGAAGGCCGGTGCGGCCGGCCTGCTCTGCGCCTCGATGCCGGAGGAATATGGCGGCTCGGGCGGCACCTTCGCGCATGAGAGCGCCATCATCGAGGCGATCGGCCATGTCGGCGTCGACGGTTTCGGCATCGGCCTGCACAATTCGATCGTCGCCCCCTACATCCTCCACTACGGCTCGGAAGAGCAGAAAAAGAAATGGCTGCCGAAGCTGGCGACCGGCGAGTTGATCGGCGCCATCGCCATGACCGAGCCCGGCGCCGGCTCCGACCTTCAGGGCGTCAAGACGCGGGCCGAGAAGGACGGCAACCAGTACCGGATCAACGGCTCCAAGACCTTCATCACCAACGGGCAACTGGCCAATTTCATCATCGTCGTCACCAAGACCGATCCGGAAAAGGGCGCCAAGGGCACCTCGCTGATCGTCGTCGAGACCGACGAGGTCGAAGGCTTTCAGCGTGGCCGCAACCTCGACAAGATCGGGCTCAAGGCCAACGACACGTCGGAGCTGTTCTTCAACGACGTGCGCGTGCCGACCTCAAATCTGCTCGGCCATGAAGAAGGGCAGGGCTTCGTTCAGCTGATGCAGCAATTGCCGCAGGAGCGGTTGCAGATCGGCACCGGGGCGATTGCCATGATCGAGCGGGCGCTGGCGCTGACCATCGACTACGTCAAGGAGCGCAAGGCTTTCGGCAAGGCGATCATCGACTTCCAGAACACCCAGTTCAAGTTGGCCGAGCTGAAGACCGAGGCCACGATCGGCCGTATCTTCTACAATGATTGCGTCGCCCGCCACATCAATGGCGGGCTGGATCCGGTGACGGCCTCGATGGCCAAGTACTGGCTCAGCGACCTGCAGGGAAAAGTCGTCGACGAATGCCTTCAATTGTACGGTGGCTATGGCTACATGAATGAATACCCGATCGCCCGCATGTTCCGCGACGCTCGCGTCCAGCGCATCTACGGCGGCACCAACGAGATCATGAAATTGCTGATCGGACGCTCGCTCTGATGCATGTCGCCCAAAAGTGGTCCCGGTTTTGGGAGATCGACATGCATCAGTCCAAAAATGCATGTCGCCCAGAGACATACATCAGTCTGAAGCCGTTCGATAAACCCGAGGAGCAAGAGAATGAGTGACGCTTATGTCTATGACGCCGTGCGCACGCCGCGCGGCAAGGGCAAGAAGGACGGATCGCTGCATGAGGTGCCCGCGGTGCGGCTTGCCGCCAAGACGCTGGAAGCGCTACGCGACCGCAATGGGCTGGACACCGGCACAGTCGACGACATCATCTTCGGCTGCGTCGATCCGGTCGGCGAAGCAGGGTCGGTCATTCCGCGCGCCGCCGCCTTCGAGGCCGGCTACGACACCAAGGCGCCCGGCATGCAGATCTCGCGCTTTTGCGCCTCGGGTCTCGATGCCATCAATTTCGGCGCCGCCAAGATCGCGCAAGGCGCTGACGAGATCGTCATTGCCGGCGGCGTCGAATCGATGTCGCGTGTCGGCATGGGCGCCTCCGGCGGCGCCTGGTTCATGGACCCTTCGGTCGGCCTGCCCGGCTGGTTCGTGCCGCAAGGCATCTCGGCCGACCTGATCGCCACCAAATATGGTTTCAGCAGGGACGACGTCGATGCCTATGCCGTCGAAAGCCAGAAGCGCGCCGCCAAATCCTGGGCGGACGGACGCTTCAAGAACTCGGTCATCCCGATCAAGGATCAGAACGGCCTGACCATCCTCGACCATGACGAGCACATGCGGCCTTCGACCGACATGCAGTCGCTGGCCTCGCTCAATCCGTCCTTCGTCATGCCTGGCGAAATGGGCGGCTTCGATGCGGTCGCCGTGCAGAAGCATCCGGAAGTGGAAGAGGTCAACCATGTCCACCATGCCGGCAATTCGTCCGGCATCGTCGATGGCGCAGCGGCCGTGCTGCTCGGCTCCAAGAAGGCCGGCAAGGCGATGGGCCTCAAGCCGCGCGCCCGCATCCGCACCTTCGCCAATATCGGCTCCGAGCCGGTGCTGATGCTGACCGGTCCGGTCGATGTCACCGAGAAGCTTTTGAAGCGTGCCAAGATGAAGCTGTCGGACATCGACCTGTTCGAGCTCAACGAAGCCTTCGCCTCGGTGGTGCTGCGATACATGCAGGCCTTCGACATCGATCACGACAAGATCAACGTCAATGGCGGCGCCATCGCCATGGGCCATCCGCTCGGCGCTACTGGCGCCATGATCTTCGGCACGGTGCTGGACGAACTCGAGCGCCGTGATCTCAACACCGCGCTGGTGACGCTGTGCATCGGTGCCGGCATGGGCACCGCAACGATCATCGAACGCGTCTGACGGGGAGAGAACAATGAGCTACACCAATTTCATCCTCGACATTGACGCCGACGGCATTGCGCTGGTCACCTGGAACATGCCGGATCGCTCGATGAACGTCTTCACCGAAGAGGTCATGCGCGAGTTGAACGCCATCGTCGATCAGGTGGCGGGCGATGCCGCCATCAAGGGCGCGGTGATCACCTCCGGCAAGGACACCTTCTCCGGCGGCGCCGATATCACCATGCTGCAGAAGATGCTGACGACCTTCGCCGCCGAAAAAGGCAAGGATGTCGAAAAGGCCACCAAGGCGCTGTTCGAGAACGCAGGCTATATGACCGGCCTGTTCCGCAAGCTGGAGACTTCCGGCAAGCCCTGGGTTTCGGCAATCAACGGCACCTGTATGGGCGGCGCTTTCGAGCTTTCGCTCGCTTGCCATGGCCGCGTCGCCGCCGACTCCGACAAGGTGAGGATGGCGCTCCCCGAAGTGAAGATCGGCATCTTCCCCGGCGCCGGCGGCACCCAGCGCGTGCCGCGGCTGACTGATCAGCAGCAGGCATTGCAGATGCTGACCTCCGGCCAGAACCTGTCGCCGCAGAAGGCGAAGTCGATGGGCCTGATCCATGAGATCGCCGAACCGGCCAAGCTGGTCGAGACCGCCAAGGCGATGATCAGGAACGGCCTGAAGCCCGTCGCGCCGTGGGACGAGAAGGGCTTCAGGCTGCCCGGTGGCCAGATCTATTCGCCCGCCGGCTTCAATCTGTGGCCGCCGGCCATCGCCATCCTGCGCCGCGAGACCTATGGCAATTATCCGGCCGCCGCCGCGATCCTGAAATGCGTCTACGAAGGCTTGCTGGTGCCGTTCGATACGGCCTTGCGCATCGAGCAGCGCTATTTCACCGAAATCATGCAGACCAAGGAAGCGGCGGCGATGATCCGCTCGCTGTTTGTCTCTCTGCAGGAACTGAACAAGGGCGCGCGCCGCCCGGCCGGCGTGCCGGAAACCAAGTTCAAGAAGATCGGCATCCTCGGTGCCGGCTTCATGGGCGCCGGCATCGCCTATGTCACCGCCAGGGCCGGCATCCCTGTGGTGCTGCTCGACCGTGACATGGAGTCGGCTGAGAAGGGCAAGGCGCATTCCGACAGTCTGGTTTCGGATCAGGTGAAGAAGGGGCGCGCCAAGCCGGAAGAGAAGGACAAGCTTTTGTCGCTGATCACGCCGACCGCAGACTATGCCGACCTCGCCGGCTGCGACTTGGTGGTCGAGGCGGTGTTCGAGGATTCGGCCGTCAAGAAGAGCGCCACGGAACAGGCGGAAGCGGTGCTGAAATCGTCGGCGATCTTCGCCTCCAACACGTCCACCATCCCGATCACGTCGCTGGCTAAGAACTCCGCACGGCCGAAGAATTTTGTCGGCATCCATTTCTTCTCGCCGGTCGACAAGATGATGCTGGTCGAGATCATCCTGGGCAAAAAGACCGGCGACAAGGCGCTGGCCACCGCGATCGATTTCGTCCGCGCCATCAAGAAGACGCCGATCGTTGTCAATGACACGCGCGGCTTCTACGTCAACCGCTGCGTGTTGCGCTACATGTCGGAAGCCTACAAGATGCTGATCGAAGGCGTGCCCGCGCCGATGATCGAGAATGCGGCGAAAGCCGCCGGCATGCCGGTGGGGCCGCTGGCGCTGACCGACGAGACGGCGATCGACCTTGCCCAGAAGATCATGAAGCAGACCATCAGGGACCTTGGCGACAAGGCTGCCGTCGACCCCAGGCAGATGGCGCTGATCAACATCATGGTCGACGACCACGGCCGCTTCGGCCGCAAGAACGGCAAGGGCTTTTACGATTATCCCGCCAAGCCCGCCAAGAAGAAGCTCTGGCCCGGCCTCAAGGACCTTTATCCGCAGCTTGCGCCCGGGAAGGTCGATTATGAGGAGTTGCAGCAGCGCCTGCTCGTCACCATTGCGCTGGAGGCGGCACGTGTGATGGAAGAGGGCATCGTCACCGATCCGCGCGAGGCCGATGTCGGGTCGATCCTGGCCTTCGGCTTCGCGCCCTACACCGGCGGCGCGCTGTCCTACATTGACGGCATCGGCGCCAAGCGTTTCGTCAAGATCGCCAAGGGTCTGCAGAAGAAGTATGGCGCCGAGTTCAAGGCGCCCAAGCTGCTCATCGACCTGGCCGAGAAGGGCGAGACCTTCTACGAACGCTTCAATCCCTACGCCAAGGGCGACGTCAAGCAAGCCGCCTGACGCGGGAGATGTATGTCTGGGCGCGTATGGCGCGCATGCTGGCCATGGCACGCAGCCGTGGTCCCTATGTGGTAGGCGGTGAAAGCCGGCTGGCCTTTCGCTGCCTGTCGACCGACATCGCGGCGCTCGGTCGCGCCGCGGACCCGCGACCGCCGACGCAGGCGGAACGGATTTTCATGATATCGCATCTCTGCGCGGCCTCGCCACGGCGGCCAATTGATCGCCGCAAGCCAATTTCCACGGCCGGCGGCAAGGTGCGGCGCGCCTGCGCCATCGGTGGACAAACCGGTGTTCGCGGACTAGAAGGAAAAGGCATTTTTTCCTGTCTCGAAGGAGAGCACGACATGCTCTCGCACGACCGCGTCTGGGCCGCCATCGATGCTCTTGCCGAGCGCTATTCGCTTTCGGCCTCGGGCCTGGCAAGGCGCGCCGGGCTCGATTCGACCGCCTTCAACAAATCGAAACGTCTGTCCTCCGACGGCCGGCCGCGTTGGCCTTCGACCGAGTCGCTCGCCAAGATCATCGAGGCGACGGGTGCTTCGCTCGACGAATTCACCGGGCTGATCGAAGGCCGCATCGGTGCCGCGCCCACGCGCAGGCGCTCCGTGCCGTTGCTTGGTTTCGCCCAGGCCGGCGCCGGCGGCTTCTTCGACGATGCCGGCTTTCCAGCGGGGCAGGGCTGGGATCTGGTCGAAGTGCCGGCGCAATCGACCGAAAGCTCCTATGCGCTTCAGGTGCAGGGCGATTCCATGCTGCCGCTCTACCGCAATGGCGACGTCCTCATCGTCGAGCCAGGCGCGGCCACCCGCAAGGGCGATCGCGTCGTCGTCAAGACAACGGCCGGGGAGGTGATGGCCAAGGTGCTCGAACGCCAGACCGTCAAGTCGATTTCATTGGTCTCCCTCAATCCCGATCACCCGGACCGCGACATTCCGATGCGCGATGTCGAATGGGTGGCGCGGATTGTCTGGGCAAGTCAGTAGGCCGGACTGGTGCGGCTCCCCCATCTTGTCCTGGCGGTCCTGATGGTCCCGGTGATGGCGGCGTTGGTCGTTGCCGGCGGCCATAAGCTGAAAGGCGGCGAAAGCGCGGTCACGGTGGATCAGATCGATCCTGATACCGATACGGTCGCACAAGATGACGCTGGGACAGTTCCTGAAGAACCGGCCACCTCCGCCATACCTGCCGCCCAGCCGCCAAAGCCGGCGGTGCATTCGCGGGCGATCGACCCGGAAATTGTCGCGCCGCCGGAACTGCCGACCGGAGAGCTTGAGCGGGTCGAGCCGCGCCAGCCCTTGAGCAAGCTGGCGCTCGCCATGCCGCCCAAGCCGAAGATGCCTGACGACTGGAACGGCACGAAGCTGTTCCAGCCGGTGGCGCCGGCTGCCGGGCTGATCGAGGCGAAAGGCTATTCTGTCGCGGTTTCCGGTATCGATGTGGTCCGGCAGGACGAGACCTGCACCAGCGACGGCAAATCCTGGCCGTGCGGCATCCGTGCCCGCACGGCGTTCCGCGCCTTCCTGCGCGGCCGCGCTGTGGTTTGCATGGTGCCGCCTGAAGGCGGACGCGACCGGGTCGCGGCGGAATGCCGGATCGGCAAGCAGGATGTCGGTCAATGGCTGGTCGAAAACGGCTGGGCGCGCGCCACAAAAGGCGGGCCCTATGTCGATGCCGGCGAAAAGGCGCGCAGCAGGAAGAAGGGTATCTTCGGATCGGCGCCGAACCTTGCCGGCATGCCGGCGGAGCCCGCCGCGTCGGCCTCGGCGCCTCAGGCGCCGGGCTCGATCCTCGAAGAGGACGGTGGCGCCCTCAAACCAGCTGGCCAGCCAACGCCTTCTGAATGAGCGCGCGGGTTTCGGCGACGCCGTAGAGCGCGGCGAACGACCCGAAGCGCGGACCGCGTTCCTGGCCGATGAGTATCTGGTAGATCATCTGGAAGAAGGCACCCGAAACGCCGGGGCCGCCTTCCGGGCTCTGCTTGGAGTGATCCTGATAGCGTTCGATCTTGCGCGCCACGTTGAGCGAGGCGTTCTGGATCGCTTCGCCGCTGGCGTCCGCCGGCAGCGCGCCAAGTGCCGCTTCCAGGGCCTCCAGCGCCTCGCGCTCGACATCGTCGGCGGCGCGAAAAGTCTTCGTCGGCTTCACGAAATCGTCGAAGTAGCGGATCGCATAACCCGTCAGCCTGTCGAGTTCGGGGTGGGTCGCCGGCGTCACGCCCGGCACGTGGCGCGAGATGAAACCCCACAGCACGCTCTTGTTCTGGGCGTTGGAGGCGCTGACCAGGTTGAGCAGCAGCGAGAACGGCACCGGCATGTCGATGGCAGGCGGGTTGCCGTCATGCATGTGCCAGACCGGATTGCCCAGCCGCTCCTTCCAGTCCTGCCGCCGATAGGCGGCTAGGAAGGTGTAATATTCGTCCACCGCTCTCGGAATGACGTCGAAATAGAGCTTCTTCGCCTGCCGCGGCCGCTGGTACATGTAGAGCCCAAGGCTCTCGGTCGGCGCATAGGTCAGCCATTCGTCGATGGTCAGGCCGTTGCCCTTCGACTTCGATATCTTCTGGCCGTTCTCGTCCAGGAACAGTTCATAGACGAAATGCTCCGGCGCCCGTCCGCCCAGTATGTTGCAGATGCGGTCATAGACCACGGCATTGGTCTGGTGGTCCTTGCCGAACATCTCGAAATCAACGCCGAGCGCTGCCCAGCGCATGCCGAAATCCGGCTTCCACTGCAGCTTCACCCTGCCGCCGGTGATCGGCAGCGTGGTTTCGGTGCCTTCATCGTCGAAGGTGATGCTACCGGCCTTGGCGTCGACGTGCTTCATGGGCACGTACAACACGCGGCCGCTCTTCGGTGAAATCGGCAGGAACGGGCTATAGGTCGCCTGCCGCTCCGGCCCGAGCGTCGGCAGCATCACCGCCATGATCTGGTCATAGCGTTCGGCGGCGCGCAGCAGCATCGCGTCGAAGCGGCCGGCCTTGTAGTATTGGGTCGCGCTGGCGAATTCATAGTCGAAGCCGAACGTGTCCAGGAAGCGGCACAGCATCACGTTGTTGTGGTCGGCGAAGCTCGCATAGTCGCCGCCGAATGGATTGGGCACCGAAGACAGTGGCTTGTGCAGGTACGGCTCCAGCGCTGCGCGATCCGGCACGTTGTCGGGTATCTTGCGCATGCCATCCATGTCGTCGGAAAAGCAGAGCAGCTTGGTGGCGACCTTGTCCTGCGTCAGCACGCGGAAGGCATGGCGCACCATCGAGGTGCGCGCCACTTCGCCGAACGTACCGATATGCGGCAGGCCGGACGGGCCATAGCCGGTCTCGAACAGGATCGTTTCGGGAAATTCGGCGCCTTTATAGCGCTCGATGATCTTTTTGGCTTCCTCGAACGGCCACGCCTTGCTCTCGGCGGCCGCCGCCAGCAGTTCGGGATTGAGATCGATGATGTTTGATCCCGCCATGGTCCTGTTTTCCAGTTATTGCCGGCCCAGCAAATTCGAAGAAGACGGGCCGGAGCAAGGGGTTTTCAAATCGGTCTCTAGGCGCGCGTGGCCGGAGCGTCAACGATTGCGGCGCTTTTTCCTTGCGGCCTTTGGCCTCCGTTCCTACCTTCGGAGCCCGTTCAAGGAGCAAAGAATGCCATCGCCGACCCCGCATGAGGCCCTGATCTACCTGATGGTCATCACTTCGGCCTCGGATCGCGACATGACCGACGTCGAACTTGCCAGGATCGGCGATGTCGTCCGCTCATGGCCGGTGTTCCAGGATTTCCAGCAGGACCGGCTGGTTTCCGTTGCCCAGGCTTGTCAGAAATTGTTGCATGAAAAGGATGGCCTGGAGGGCGTGCTGGCCCAAATTGCCGAGGCCCTGCCGGAGCGCCTTCGCGACACGGCTTACGCGGCTGCTTTCGAAGTCGCCGCCGTCGATCTCGAAATGCGCCTGGAAGAGGTGCGGGTGCTGCAGCTGATCCGCCGTGAGCTCGATCTCGATACGCTGACCGTCGCGGCAATCGCGCGGGCAGCCAAGGCAAGGCTGCGAACGCTCACCTGACGGCAAGCATCACGGATCAGAAGAAGCTGACCGGGACCGGATCAGAAAAAGCTGACCGGGAAATAGCGCAGGTAGAATTCGGCGAAGGTGCCTTTCATCGAAATCTCCTGCAGCGCGTAATCGAGCGCTGCCGCCAGCGCCGGATTGTCCACCCGGGTGGCGATGGACATCCCCGTGCCCAGATATTCGGGAGCCAGATAGGGGCCGCCGGCAAAGCGGCAGCAACCGGCTGCGTCCGAACCGCCCAGCCAGAAGGCGAAGCGCATGCCGTCGCCGAAGGCGGCGTCGATCTTGCCCGCCTTGAGATCGTTGTAGAGCTCTTCGGGCTTGTCGAACGGAACGATCTGAACGGTATCGAAATAGTCGCGCAGCATCCGTTCATGCGCCGAGCCTGCAAGCACGCCGACGCGTTTGCTGCGCAGCTTGGCGAAGACCGGTTCCGAGAGCGCCTTGGTCTTCGGCGTGATGAAGCGTGCCGGAAACTGCAGATAGGATCGCGAAAAGGCGTATTTGGATCGCGATTCCGGTGTTGCGGCAATGCCGGCTATGATCGCTTCGCCTTCGCCTTTCTCGAGCGCTCCTTCGAGCTCGCCCCAGGGCAATGCCTGGATCTGGCATTTGTCGACGATGTCGAGTTCCGCGCAGATGGCGCGTGCCAGATCAATGTGGAACCCGGACAGTTTTCCCGCGCCGTCGAGGAAATTGAAGGGTGGAAAATCCGTGGTCGTCAGGAACCGCAGTCGTGGCAGCGACGAAAGGTCAGGCTTGGGCAAACGTTCCTTGGCGTCCCACAACACCGGCACCTGCGGTTCCGCGGCGCGCGCGCCGATACTCCCGACGCCCAACGGCAACGCTGCGATCAGCATCGAAGCCAGGACCGGGGACCTCCATTGGAACGCCACGATAAAACTCCGCCGCACTCTTCTCGCGCCGGTTCTGGTACGAAAATCATGCAGGCACAATGGTTTTTGATTTCAACGCGCCGATTTCGGGATATGATTTGAAGCGTTTGCAAACAGCGGTGGCTGCCCTGGTGGGGGACCGGAGTCGAGAACCACAACCGTAAAGGAGCGCGTTGCAATCCGTGGTCGGTGGCAAAGTGCGGATAAGGCACGGACTATCGACATCAATGCATGAGGCAACATGGGGTTGATGTTGCGATGGGTCAGTTCGATCGGACGCTGGAATACATAGACCAGCTGCAGCACGCCGGAACGGCGGCTGCGGTCTGCGAAAAGCTTTTGGGAATAACCTCGGACTACGGCCTGACAGCGCTGATGGCTGGCACAGTTCCGCAGCCGGGCACGCCGACAGGCCAGCAAAAGCAGCATGTGCTGCTTTGCGACTGGCCCGTCGAATGGCTGGAGCGCTACGTCGCGCGCAACTATGTCGATCACGATCCCGTGGTCAGCCACATGAAGCAGCTGCAGGCGCCGTTCCAGTGGCGGGAAGCGGCCCAGGACATTCGCATCGACAAGAGCAGCGGCGAAGTGATGGGCGATGCCGGAGCTTTCAAGCTGCGCGATGGGCTGGCCTTCCCGCTGATTACACTCGATGGCCAGATCGTCATGGTATCGCTGGGCGGCGAGGCCGTGGAGCTCTCGGCGGCACAGTTCGGCCTGGTGTCGCTGGTCTCGACCTATGCCGTTGGCCGCGCCATGCAACTCCACACGATGGCCGGCAAGACCATCGACCATATCGAATTGACACCGCGCGAGCGCGAATGCCTGCAATGGGCCGCCGTCGGCAAGTCCGAGTGGGAGATTTCGCAAATCCTCGGCATCTCCGAACACACCTCGGAGAAACATCTTCTTAACGCCAAAAGCAAACTCGGTGCCGTCAATAGAGTTCAAGCTGTCGCCGAAGCGATAAGACGCGGCTACATTAGCTAGATCGGCCGTGCCGACCTAGAACTTCCCGCCTACGTGATCGAACTTCCGCCTACGTGATCACGCAATTTTCTCATTGAAGCACGGCCGTATCATCCTTCTGAACACAGGAGACGGCAGATGCTTTTTTGTCTTACAACCCACGAATTGATGGAACGTCCTGACCTTTGGGAGGCCGTCCATCGCCTGCGCTACAAGATATTTGTCGAGGAGATGGGATGGGAGGACCTGAGGCGCCCGGACGGGTTCGAGGTCGACCAATTCGATCATGACGAGGCAGTGCATCAGATCGTCATCAGAGGCAACGAAGTCGCGGGCTATCAGCGGATGTTGCCGACCACGCGGCCGCATCTGCTGACCTCGGTTCTAACAGATCTTTCCGAAGGAACGCCGCCATCGGGTCCCAACATCTGGGAGTTGACCCGTTATGCGGTGGCTCCCGGATTCCGCGATGGCCGTCGCGGCGTATCGACCGTCGGCACCGAATTGATAGCCGGATTCGTCGAATGGGGGCTGAAGCGCGGCACTGACAAGGTGATCATCGAGTTCGAGCCGATGTGGGTCCTGCGCGCGTTGCAACTGCATTTCCTGGCGACGCCGCTGGGTTATCAGCGCACCTATGGCAATCAGCAGGTCGTGGCGACGCTGCTCACCTTCAACGAGCACACGCTGAACGTGGTGCGCTCGCGCCGGAACCACCATGCCCCGGTTCTTGCCAGAGGATATCCTGACATGTTCGGGCAAAGGAGGGCGTCATGAGATCGGAAACGGCCATGGACCTGCACCCGCAACCTGAACTGCGCAACCACACGCTGATCGTCACCGTGTCGTCGAATGACGGCCGGCCCGTGCTCGACAGAAGGGCCTATGAAAGCCTTGCCAGGACGTTCCACGAAGCCGCCGACAATGACGAGGTGCGTGTCGTCGTGCTGCGAGGCCTCGCAGGCTGCTTCTGTCTCGGCGGCGACTTTTCCGAATTTCTCGATGCTACCAAGCATCAGAAGCTGATCGCCGCCGTCACCGACATGTTCCGCACGCTGGCGACGTTTCCCAAGCCCATCCTGGCCTGCGTCGATGGCGATGCCGTGGGCGTCGGCTGCACCATCCTGTTCCATTGCGACATGGTGATCGCCTCGGGCCAAAGCACGTTCCGCGTGCCGTTCGTCGATTTCGGCCTTGTGCCGGACGCGGCGACCAGCATCCTGGCGCCACAGAAGCTCGGCTATGCCGGCGCCTTCCGCTTCTTCTGCCTCGGCGACACGCTTCATGCCGACGACGCCAGGGCGCTTGGTCTCGTCGCCGAGATCGTGCCTGACAGCGTGGAGGAGGCGGCGCTTGGTCGGGCAAGGCAACTCGCCAAGAAGCCGGTTGCCGCCTTGCTGCAAACACGCGGCCTGCTCAAGGGCAACACCAACGCGCTGTGCGATCGCATCGACCAGGAGATATCGCTGTTCCAGCAGGCGCTGCAGGATGACGCCACGCTGCGGCGCCTGCAGCGCATTGCACGGCTCGCGGCCTGATCGATCGCACCCGGAAATTGCGCCGCGCAGACAAATATCCGCGCGGCGCGGAAGCGTCAGTCCTGTTTTCCAAGGAATGACGGTCCTTCACCGATGATCTTCTTGTCTTCCTTGCCGACGACATCGAGATCACGCCCTTCATAGGGCAGCGACAGAAGGATGCGCCGTATTACCGCCAGCCGCGCGCGGCGCTTGTCGTTGGCGCGCACGATGATCCATGGCGCGAATTCCTTGTGGGTCCGCTCGAACATGGTGTCGCGCGCCTTGGTGTAGTCGTCCCATTTGGTGATGCCGGCAATGTCGATCGGCGAGAACTTCCAGTTCTTCAACGGACTATAGCGGCGATCGTGAAAACGCTCGAGCTGCGTTTCCTGACCGATATTCAGCCAGAATTTGAAGAAGTGGATATCGTCATTGACGATCATCCGTTCGAAATGCGGTGTCTCGTCGAGAAATTTCTCGTGTTGTTCGGGCGTGCAGAAACCCATAACCGGCTCGACGCCGGCGCGGTTGTACCAGGAACGGTCGAAGGTGACGAATTCGCCCGATGTCGGGAAGTGGTCGACATAACGCTGGTAGTACCATTGCCCCAGTTCGGTCGGGGTTGGCTTGGTCAGCGCCACATTGCGCGCCGTGCGCGGGTTGAGATACTGGCGCACCACGAAGATCGTGCCGCCTTTGCCGGCAGCGTCACGGCCCTCGAACAGCGCCATCACTCGCTTGCCGGTCGCTTGCAGCCATGCCTGCGCCTTGACCAGTTCGATCTGCAAGTTCTTGAGCGTCTGATCGTACTCCTCGCTTTTCATCTTCTTGTCGTAGGGGTAGCCGCCCGCGGTCAGCTTGTTATCCTCAACCCAGTCCGGAAGCTCGGGATTCTCGATATCGAACTCCCGCTCCTCGCCCCCGATCCTGATTTTCAGCGGACCTGAAGTCGGCGCGGCGGAATCTTCCTTGGCTTTTTTCATCGAGACGAACCCTTTTAACCATCCGGACTCATGCTATTGGGAGCCACCACAGCGCCGTGCATCCCGTTTGGACGCGCAAAAAAACGCTGTAGCACTTTTGATTTTGCACATGATCCTCTCCGAAAATCGATTCCCGATTTTCGGGATCATGCGCGGGAGCGGTCCGGCGGAAGTTTCCGCCACCGCCCGGTGGGAAGGCATGGGGCGCAGGCGTGCGAGCGAATGACTGAGCTGGACGCGGAGCAGAAAGGTGTGATGCGAACCATGGCGATCCGGCTGTGGAACGGCCGCTGGCTGTTTGCGGCCGGTGTCGTCGCGGTTCTGATCGCCTTTGCCTTCGCCGGTCTTTCCGCCTACGTGCTGGTGCCGGCGCTGCTGCTGTTGCTCGCGGCCGCGATCCTGCCGGCCGCAGGCATGCGCCAGTCCGACGACAATGCCGCTGCAATCGAGGCGATCGGCCTGCAGCGCCTGTCAGGCGAATATCTGGCGGCGGCCGTCGCCGACCCGCTGATCATCTTCGACCGTGCCGCCACCATCGTCCACGCCAATGCCGCTGCCTTTGCCGCGTTTGGCGGCATCGCGCCGGGCCTGTCGCTGCCGCTGAAATTCCGGGCGCCGGAAATGCAGGCCCTGCTCGATAGCGTGCTGTCGGGCACGATCGCCTCGGATGTCGTCGACTATACCGAGAAGCTGCCGGTCGAGCGGGCTTACCGGGTCAGCGCGTCCTCGGTCGGGCATGGCACCGACCTCTATGTGCTGGTGTTCAAGGATCAGAGCGAGGCGCGACGCATCGATCGCATGCGCGCCGACTTCATCGCCAATGCCAGCCATGAATTGCGCACCCCGCTCGCCTCGATCGCTGGCTTCATCGAAACGCTGCGCGGACCCGCCCGCAACGATCCGGCGGCGCGCGAGCAATTCCTGCAGATCATGCAGAACCAGACCGGGCGCATGGCGCGCCTGATCGACGACCTTCTGTCGCTGTCGCGGCTGGAGATGAAGCCCTATCTGAAGCCGGGGACCGAAGTCGACCTGCGCCAGACCGTCGACAGCGTCATCGATTCGCTTGGTCCGCTTGCCGGGGAAACCAGCGTCGCCATCGAGCGTGACTTCGCCGCAGGCCCCCTCAATGTGCCGGGTGATCGCGACGAGTTGTTCCAGGTCTTTGAAAACCTTCTGGAAAACGCCTGTAAATATGGCCAGTCGGGCGGCCGCGTGGTGGTGTCGATCGCGCACAGCGATGACGGTGCCGAGCCCGGCATCGACGTGACCATCAGGGATTTTGGCCCCGGCATTCCTGAGGAGCACATTCCGCGCATCACCGAGCGTTTCTATCGCATCGATGTCGAGACGAGCCGGACCCAGAAAGGCACGGGCCTCGGCTTGTCCATCGTCAAGCACATCCTGACGCGTCATAACGCCAGGCTGACGATCAAGTCCGAAGTCGGCAAAGGCGCTGCTTTCTCGGTCCATTTGCCGACGGCCTAAATCGCCCTAGTTTTCCACAAGAGCATTTCTTTTTTCTGTCATCCCGTTAGCGTATCAGCGGGGATTCGAGGAAACGACTCAAAATCAAGACACCGTGGGAAGGCATTTCGTCCATGCAGTCCGTGCACATAATGAGCGCCTATGACGAGGAGCTGAAATATCTGTCGAAGCGTATCGCGGCGATGGGCGGCCATGCCGAGCGCATGGTCGAGCAGGCGGTCGCCGCTCTGGTCAATGCCGATCCGGGATTGGCCCAGAAGGTGATCCGCGACGACGTTGTATTGGACGAAGGGCAACGCGAGATCGACGACAAGGCGATCGTCATCATCGCCAAGCGCCAGCCTATGGCGACGGACCTGCGCGAGATCGTCGGCGCCATCCGCATTTCCGCCGATCTCGAGCGGGTCGGCGACCTCGGCAAGAACGTCGCCAAGCGGGTCGTTGCCGTCACCGATGGCCGCCAGCCGAACAGCCTGTTCCGTGGCCTGGAGGCCCTGGCCAACCTGGCGCTGACCCAGCTCAAGGAAGTTCTCGACGTCTACGCCTCGCGCTCGGTCGACAAGATCGGCTTCGTGCGCGACCGTGACGACCAGATCGACGCCATGTACACGTCGCTGTTTCGTGAATTGCTCACCTACATGATGGAAGATCCGCGCAACATCACGCCCTGCACGCATCTCCTGTTCTGCGCCAAGAACATTGAGCGCATCGGCGACCACGCCACCAACATCGCCGAGACCATCTACTACATCGTGACCGGCGATCAGATGCCGGCCGAACGGCCCAAGGGCGACAAGACGGACAAGATCAGCCTTTCCGCAACGCAGCCGATGAACTGACCGCTCTTCCTCTCGAACGCTTGATCATATTGCGCTAAACTATCCCGAAGTAAGCCTGTTGGTTCCCAATGGAGGCAAGGCTTTCGGGAGGCTGTGATGGAATATGTCCGGGCGTTCAAGCCCGCGCCGCCGACGTCGGGCATCATCGCCTCCAGTGTCTACACCGCTGGGCGCCGTATCGCCGACATCCCGATCGAGGAAGCCGGCGAATGGGCCAGGAAATCCGGACACGTCGTCTGGATCGGGCTGCTCGAACCCGATCGCGACCTCCTGCTGCGCGTCAAGGCGCAATTCCATCTGCATGAACTGGCGATCGAAGATGCCGAGCATCCACACCAGCGGCCGAAGCTTGAGCAATATGGCGACGCGCTGTTCATCGTCGCCCGCACGGCGCAGTTGATCGACGGACGGGTTACCTTCGGCGAAACGCATCTCTTTGTCGGCTCAGGCTACATTGTCAGCGTCAGGCATGGCCCGTCGACGTCCTATGCCGCCGTGCGTCAGCATTGGGAAAGCTGCCCGCACTCGCTGGCCAAGGGTGAGGATTTCGTCCTCTACGCCATACTCGATTTCATCGTCGACAATTACATGCCCGTACTCGAGCAGATCGAGGACGAGGTCGAGGCGATCGAGGACAAGGTCCTTTTGAAGCCGATGACAGGCCCTGACATCGAACGGCTCTACATGCTGCGCCGCGATCTCCTGCGCTTGCGCAATGCCGCGCTGCCGCTGGTCGAGGTCTGCCGTCGGCTGACCAGCTCCGATCTGCCGCAGATCCATTCCGCCATGCACCCGCTGTTCCGCGACGTGACCGACCACATCCGCACCGTCCAGGAAAAGATCGACAGTTTGCGCGAGGTGTTGGCGTTCGCCTTCGAGGCCAGTCTTCTGGTGGGTCAGAGCCAGGAAACGGCGATCTCCAAGAAACTCGCCTCGTGGGCGGCCATCCTGGCCGTGCCGACCGCATTCGCCGGCATCTACGGCATGAACTTCACCGACATGCCGGAACTGAAGATGGAATATGGCTATCCCATCGTTCTCACCGTCATCGCGCTGATCTGCGCGGTTCTCTACTGGCGGTTTCGCAAGAATGGGTGGCTGTGACAGTAGGGTAGTAGGGCAGTAGGGCAGTAGGGCAGTAGGGCAGTAGGGCAGTAGGGCAGTAGGGCAGTAGGCTAAGACAAAGCCTCACGAGCGCAGTTCAAAAACATACTGCCTTACTGCCCTATTCCCCTAATTTACCGACTGCGCCGCCGCTCCGCCGCCGGCTGGAACGCAACGCGGGCGTGGTATTTGCAGTAGGGACCGGTTTCGGCGGCCTCGTTGCCGCAGAAATTGAAATCCTCCGAGAGCGGATCGCCATTCGGCCATTTGCAGGTGCGCTCGGTCAGTTCGACGAGTTGCAGATGCCGTGAGATCGGTATCACGACATTCTCGACCGGGCGGATATAGTGCCGCGCCACCGGTTCGGCGTCGAATTGCGTCTGAAGGGCAGTCGCGCCGATCGATGTCGTGACATGGCGAGCCGCGGTCGCGGCGCGCGCCACTGATTTCTGGATGGTCGAGCCTTGCGTCGCCTTCTTCTGGCGTGCCGGCGTCGCCGTTGCGCGGCCGCGGCCCGACAGCTTCAGCCGATGCACCTTGCCGATGACCGCATTGCGGCTGACCCCTCCAAGCTGCGCAGCAATCTGGCTTGCGCTCAGACCCTCCGACCACAGTTTTCTGAGAAGTTCGACCCGCTCGTCAGTCCAGTTCATGAGACCGCGCTCCTGCTAAGCGTGCGGCAATCAGAATCCATTCCCGACCCAGCACCACTGCTGGGACAGACACCACATATATCTGGTGATTAGGTCCGCCGCACGAAATCTAGTTATTTCTCGACTACAATTACCTTATGCGCTGACTCGGTGACAAGAGTCCCAAGTGCAACACGAATCGGTTTTTTCGGTTTTCCCCAACTTGCCCGGTCGCTTATGAGCCGGCATCTCGTCAGGGGGGGCTTGCCGCGTGCCACTACGCGACGTTTTCGTTGACTTCATGGCCGAAAAACCCGATAAGCCGCAAAGGCCGCCGCTTTGGCGGCTTTTTTGATTTTCCGGTACCGGAGACGCATATAATGAGCGGTTCGGCGCTTTTCGAGACCTTTTCTCGCGCACCCCTGGCTTTCGACCACGGGGAAGGCACCTGGTTGGTTACGGACAAGGGCGAGCGATATCTCGATTTCGCCGGCGGCATCGCGGTCAATTCGCTGGGCCACGGCCACCCGCGTCTGGTCGCCGCCCTCACCGAGCAGGCGGCAAAACTCTGGCACGTCTCCAATCTCTACCAGATACCGGAACAGAGCCGGCTCGGCGAACGCCTGGTTGACGCCACTTTCGCAGACAAGGTGTTCTTCACCAACTCCGGCGCCGAGGCGTTGGAATGCGCTATCAAGACGGCGCGGCGCTACCACTTCGTCAAGGGCCATCCCGAGCGCTTCCGCATCATCACCTTCGAAGGCGCCTTCCATGGCCGCACGCTGGCGACCATCGCGGCGGGCGGTCAATACAAATATCTCGAAGGGTTCGGACCCAAGGTCGAAGGCTTCGACCAGGTCGGCTTCGACGACATCGATGCCGCCGAAAAGGCGATTACGCCTGAGACCGCCGCGATCCTGATCGAGCCGGTGCAAGGCGAGGGCGGCATCCGCCCGGTGCCGGTGCAATCACTGAAGCGGCTGCGTCAGCTTTGCGACCAGCACGGGCTGCTGTTGATCTATGATGAGGTTCAGTGCGGCATTGGCCGCACCGGAAAACTGTTCGCGCATGAATGGTCAGGCGTCACCCCCGATATCATGGCGATCGCCAAGGGCATTGGCGGCGGCTTCCCGATGGGTGCCTGCCTTGCCACCGACGAGGCGGTTGTCGGCATGACCACTGGCGTGCACGGCACGACCTTCGGTGGCAACCCGCTGGCCATGGCGGTCGGCAACGCCGTGCTCGACGTCGTGCTGGAAGACGGCTTCCTCGATGACGTCCAGCGCAAGGCGCTGCTGATGAAGCAGGGACTTGCCGCGGTCGCCGACGAGTTTCCCGAAGTCATCGAAGGCATTAGGGGCACCGGCCTGATGCTCGGCATCAAATGCGCCATGCCCAACACCAAGGTCAACATGGCGCTGCGCGACCAGCATTTGCTGGCGGTTCCGGCCGGCGACAACGTCATCCGCCTGCTGCCGCCGCTTACCGTCACAGACGCCGAGATCCACGACGCGCTCAACCGCATCCGCGCTGGTGCCAAAGGCCTGGCGGATGCCATTGCCGTGGCCGCCGCGAAGTAATCCCGGAACCATTGCTGATGTCAGTTCGCCACTTCACCGACCTTTCCGCCGTTTCCGAAGGCGACCTGCGCTTCATGCTGACGGACGCGGTGGCGCGCAAGGCGCGCCTCAAGGCGGGCGAGCGATCGAAGCCGCTCGAAGGCAAGGTGCTGGCCATGATCTTCGACAAGCCGTCGACGCGCACGCGCGTCTCCTTCGATGTCGGCATGCGCCAGCTTGGAGGCGAGACCATAATGCTGACCGGCACCGAGATGCAGCTCGGCCGTTCCGAGACCATCGCCGACACCGCCAAGGTGCTGTCGCGCTATGTCGATGCCATCATGATCCGCACCACCTCGCATGAGCGGCTGCTGGAGCTGACCGAGAATGCCACTGTTCCGGTGATCAACGGCCTGACCGACGACACCCATCCTTGCCAGCTGATGGCCGATATCATGACCTTCGAGGAGCATCGCGGTCCGGTTGCCGGCAAGACCATCGCCTGGACCGGCGACGGCAACAATGTGCTGCATTCGCTGCTCGAAGCGTCGGCGCGTTTCCGCTTCAACCTGAATGTCGCAGTGCCCGAGGGCAGCGATCCGTTCGAAAGATATGTCGACTGGTCAAAGGCCAATGGCGGCAGGATCAGCTTCGCCCGCTCGGCCGAAGAAGCCGTCGACCAGGCGGATTGTGTGGTCACCGACAGCTGGGTGTCGATGGGCCAGGAGCATCGTGCACGCGGCCACAACGTCTTCCTGCCCTATCAGGTCAATGCGGCGCTGATGGCCAAGGCAAAGCCGGACGCCCTGTTCATGCATTGCCTGCCGGCGCATCGCGGCGAGGAGGTGACCGACGAGGTCATGGACGGGCCGCATTCGGTGGTCTTCGACGAGGCCGAGAACCGGCTTCATGCCCAGAAGGCCGTGCTCGCCTGGTGTCTTGGTGCTTGAAGTGTCTTGGTGCTTGAAGATCCGCGGGGGCGCGATCCCTATCTGCGCCGCATCACGCAAATCAAGCGCGTTTGGACGCATGTGCCCACCGGGGCCGCATGGCCGCGCCCTGGAGCTTTGTCATGTTGGAAACCCATCAAGTGACTGAACATCACCCCAAACTCGGCGAGTTCGGCTACGCTGGCGACGACCATGTCGTGCCTTTCGAGGTCGGTCCGCTCGACGTACGCGGCCGCACGGTGCAACTCGGGCCGATGCTCGACGCCATCCTCGGCCGCCATGACTATCCCGAGCCGGTTGCCCGCCTGCTCGCGGAAGCCTGTGTGCTCACGGTGCTGCTCGGCACCTCGCTCAAATTCGAGGGCAAGTTCATCCTGCAGACCCGCACCGACGGGCCGGTCGACATGCTGGTGGCGGATTTTTCCACACCCTCGGCGCTGCGCGCCTACGCGCGCTTCGATGCGGATCGGCTCGAGGCACTGGTCGCGGCAGGCGAGACGTCCCAGCAGACGCTGCTTGGCAGCGGCGTGCTGGCGCTGACCATCGACCAGGGCGCCCATACGCAACGCTATCAGGGCATCGTCCAGCTCGACGGCGAAACGCTGGAAGACGCGGCACGCACCTATTTCCGCCAGTCGGAACAGATTCCGACCGACATCAGGCTCTCCGTGGCCAAGCTGCTGACGCCCGGCGTCGGCGGCACGCGCGAGCAGTGGCGTGCCGGCGGCATCCTGGCGCAGTTCCTGCCGCAGGCGTCCGAGCGCATGCGCGTCCCGGACCTGCATGGCGGCGATGGCGATCCGCGCGAGGAGATCCATGATCCCACGGACAATTCCTGGCAGGAATTGCTGGCGCTGCTCGGCACCATCGAACCGACGGAACTGATCGATCCCACGATCGGCGCCGAGCGGCTGCTTTACAGGCTGTTCCACGAGCACGGCGTGCGCGTCTTCGGCGGCGTCCCCGTCGCCGACCAGTGCTCATGCTCCAGGGACAAGATCCGCGGCATCCTCGAAGGCTTCTCCGCGCAGGAGATCAGGGACAGCACCGAGGACGGCGGCATCCATGTCGCCTGCGAATTCTGCTCGAAGCAATATGACTTCGACCCGGCGGAATTCGCGGCGGCGAAGTGAAATACCGGTCTTCTCCCCTTTCACGGGGAGAAGGTGCCGGCAGGCGGATGAGGGGCAGCGCAACCTTCGGCAGTGATCGCGCGGATCCACCCAGCGCTTGTATGTTCTCACGAGCTGCCGCCCTCGTTGCCCTGATGGGCATTTCTCCCCGAATAGTGACGCCATCGCAGCGGACCTCGCCAATCGCTGAGGTCTAATTCACGGTCCGCTTTGTCCCCGGCAGGTCGAGCGAGAAGGCGGGGATGGCGATGTCGAACGTCTCGCCGCGTTTGTTGCGCATCGTGTAGTGCCCGACCATGATCCCTGACGGCGTCGAGAGCGGGCAGCCGGACGTGTATTGATAGCTGTCGCCGGGGTTGAGTTCGGGCTGGTCCCCGACAACGCCCGGCCCGCGCACCTCCTCGACCCGGCCCGCTCCGTCGGTGATGTGCCAATAGCGCGACAGAAGCTGCACGAACTCGTCCGACTGGTTGTCGATCGTTATCTGATAGCCCCAGACGTAGCGGTTCTCCGAAGGGTCCGAACGATCCTCGAGATAGAACGGCCTGACCTGCACTTCAATGTTGCGCGTGACGGCGCGGTACATGAGCGGCTCCAAAACAATCCGGTACCTTTCGGCGCTCCCAGCGAGCAGGTCAACGTGCGCGTCTTGTCGCGCGTGACCCTGAAAGGCAGGTGGCGGCAAAGAATGTCATTTAAGTGACACATGACAATGGTGGTGTGCGCGCACGGGCGACTCGGCGCTCTGCCGACCTGTTGAAACGGCCGTCACGCGGGCCGTCCTTTCTGGAGTGACCAGATATCGATGGAACTCACTCTCATAGCCGCCTCGCTCTCGACCGCACTCATCCTTTCAAATGCCGCCAGCATTGCGCTTGCCACCTCACAGCTGAAACGGCGCACCACGATCGCACCGCCAGCCGGCAGATCGCTGCCGGTGTCAATTGTCGTACCATCGCGTGGCGTCGAGCCGTTCACGCACGAGACACTGGAGCGCGCCTTCTCGCTCGACTGGCCGCGCTATGAACTGATCTTCTGCGTCGCCCATGCCGACGATCCGGTGGTCACGCTGATCCGTGCCGCCATGGGGCGCTTTCCCAAAGTGCCAGCCCGCCTGTTGATCGGCGATGATCGGATCAGCGCCAATCCCAAGCTCAACAATTGCGTCAAGGGCTGGGAAGCGGCGCGCCACAACTGGGTCATTCTTGCCGATTCCAACGTGCTGATGCCGAGGGACTACATTCAGCATTTGATGGCGGCATGGCGGCCGGATACCGGCCTTGTCTGCTCGACGCCGATCGGTTCGCGGCCCGATGGCTTCTGGGCTGAGGTCGAATGCGCCTTTCTCAACACGCTGCAGGCGCGCTGGCAATATGCCGGCGAGGCGCTTGGGCTAGGCTTTGCCCAGGGCAAGAGCATGCTGTGGAACAAGCCCATGCTGGATGCCAATGGCGGCATTCGCGCGCTGGCCGCCGAGATCGCCGAGGACGCCGCCGCGACCAAGCTGGTGAACGGGCTTGGCCTGCGCGTCAATCTCGTTGCCGCGCCTTTCGAGCAGCCGCTCGGCCGGCGCACGCTTGGCGAGATCTGGTCGCGCCAGGCCCGCTGGGCTCGCCTGCGCCGCGTCACCTTCCCGCTGTTCTTCGCGCCTGAAATCCTGACTGGTGCCGTGGTGCCGCTGCTGCTTGCGCTGGCCGCGGCGGCAAGCGCCGGCTTCAGCCTGCCGCTCACGGCCATCGCCGTTTTGGCGGCCTTCTACCTTCCGGAATGTGCCCTGGCCTGGTCCAAGGGCTGGTACCTGTCATCGCGCATCGTCGCGGCGATCATGGTGCGCGACCTCATCCTGCCGGCGATGTGGGCACGTGGCTGGCTCGGCGGCGCCGTCGACTGGCGCGGCAATGCGATGACCATCGGCACCAAGGCGACCGAACTGGAGGAGACGCCGTCGCGCGCCTGAAGCCGCGTAGGCAGGCCTTACTTGGCCGTCTGCAACGCCTGCGCGATGTCTTCCAGAAGGTCGTCGGTATCCTCAAGGCCGACCGACAGCCTGAGCGTACCTGGCCCGATGCCGAGTTCGGCGCGGGCCTCGTCCGTCAGGTTCTTGTGGGTGGTCGTCGCCGGATGCGTGATCAGGCTCTTGGCATCGCCGAGATTGTTCGAGATCAGCACGATGTCGAGCGCGTTCTGCAAGGCGAAAGCCGCCTGCTTGCCGCCCTTGACGTCGAGGCAGATCAGCGTCGAGCCGCCCGACATCTGCTTCTTGACGATATCCGCCTGCGGATGGTCGGCGCGGCCGGGATAGATCACGCGGGCGATCTGCGGCTGCTCGGCGAGGAAGTCGGCGATCTTGCCGGCGCTTTCCGTCTGTTGGCGCACGCGCAGCGGCAGCGTCTCCAGGCCCTTCAGCAGCGTCCAGGCATTGAAGGGCGACAGGCTGGGGCCGGTATGGCGGAAATAGTCGTGCAGGTTCTTGTCGATCCACTCCTTGTCCGACAGGATCACGCCGCCCAGACAGCGGCCCTGGCCGTCGATGTGCTTGGTCGCCGAATAAACGACGATGTGGGCGCCGAGCTGCAGCGGCTTCTGCTGCAAAGGCGTGGCGAAGACATTGTCGACGACAAGCCGTGCGCCGATCGAATTGGCAAGTGCGGCGACTGCCGTGATGTCGACCACTTCCAGCGTCGGGTTGGTCGGGCTTTCCAGGAAGAACAGCTTGGTGTTCGGCCTCACCGCCTTTTCCCAGTTGGCGATGTCGGTGCCGTCGACCAGCGTCGCCTCGATGCCGTAGCGCGGCGCCAGCGTCTCGACCACCCAGCGGCAGGACCCGAACAGCGCGCGCGCCGCCACGATGTGGTCACCGGCCTTGACGCTGCACAGGAGCGCCGCCGTTACCGCAGCCATGCCGGATGCCGTGGCGCGGGCATCCTCCGCACCTTCCAGCGCACACATGCGCTTCTCGAACATATCGACGGTCGGATTGGCGTAGCGCGAATAGATGAAGCCCGGTTCCTCGCCCTTGAAACGGGCTTCGGCGGCCTGCGCCGTCTCATAGACATAGCCCTGGGTCAGGTATATCGCCTCGGAGGTCTCGCCGAAGCCGGAACGCAGGGTCCCGCCATGCACGAGGGCTGTCTGAGGCTTCCAGTTGCGCTTCTTGGTGCTCATTGCTTTTGTTCCAGACACAAAAAAACCGGCCGCGAAAGTCGCAACCGGTCCATACGGCCTTGCGGCCCGACGGTCCTTTAGCGACTTGTTTAACGTGGCTGCAAGCCGACCGGCCAAATCACCACGGGATAACGACCCTTTAGACCCGCGCCACGCTTGCGTCAATTGCCGGCTTCATTAAGAGGGTTGTACCAGACCTCGCCCGGCCTTCGAGCGGAGCAAGACTTTGCGGCAGACAGGCATTCTTCCCGATCAGGACATTTCGGCGCTGTTCCAGTCCGGCGCGCTGAAGTCGCCACGCGCGCTCGATGTCGACCAGATCCAGCCGGCGAGCCTTGATCTCAGGCTCGGCGACAAGGCATGGCGGGTGCGGGCTTCCTTTCTGCCCGGTCCAAGCCACAAGGTTTCGGAAAAGCTCGATCGGCTGCAGCTTCACGAGATCAACCTGACCGAGGGCGCGGTGCTGGAAACCGGCTGCGTCTACATCGTGCCGCTGCTCGAAAGCCTGGCATTGCCAGCCGACATTTCTGCATCGGCCAATCCGAAAAGTTCGACCGGGCGGCTGGACATCTTCACCCGTGTCATGACCGACCGGGGGCATGAGTTCGACAAGATCGCCGCCGGCTATACCGGTCCGCTCTATCTGGAAGTCAGCCCGCGCACCTTCCCGATCGTCGTGCGCACCGGCTCGCGCCTGTCGCAGATCCGTTTCCGAACGGGCAATGCGCTGCTCTCGGAAGCCGAACTGCATGAATTGCACCGCGCCGAGATGCTGGTCGCCACCGAACCGCCGAACATTTCGGGCGGGGGCATCGCGCTGTCGATCGACCTCAATGGCGACAGTGACGGGTTGATCGGCTATCGCGGCAAGCATCACACCGGTCTCGTCGATGTCGACAAGCGCGCGGCGCAGGATGTCCTCGATTTCTGGGAGCCGATCCACAAGAGCGGCGCCGGCGAACTGGTGCTCGATCCCGATGAGTTCTACATCCTCGTCAGCCAGGAAGCGGTACATGTGCCGCCGCTCTACGCCGCCGAGATGACGCCGTTCGACCCGCTGGTCGGCGAGTTCCGCGTCCACTATGCCGGCTTCTTCGATCCGGGTTTCGGCCATTCGGCGGCCGGCGGCACCGGCAGCCGGGCGGTGCTCGAAGTGCGCAGCCACGAAGTGCCGTTCATCCTCGACCACGGCCAGATCGTCGGCCGGCTGGTCTACGAGCACATGCTGAAGCGGCCGCAGGCGCTCTACGGCACCGATCTCGGCTCCAACTACCAGGCGCAGGGCCTCAAGCTCTCAAAGCATTTCCGCGCCGCGCGCTGATCCAGGCGAGATTCAGTAGGGATCGACCCCAATCCCGTCAGCTGCGAAACAAATACTCCGTCGCGGCGCCAAGACAGGAATGAAAGTGGCCGATAAACAGCAGTTCGCGTACGGACAAGCGCTTTCGACCCCAAAATCCCTCGGTCTGCTTCTCCTCATCGAGCGGAGAGCTCGCCCCTGAATCCAGAGGGAACAACTGCTTGTCGAGGCATCCGAGGACATGGGCTCTGGCGGAGTCGATACCGCAGGGCCCGGCATTGTCATTCAGCTTGTCAGCGCGAAGCGCGGAGGTCATGCGATCCGCGTTGCGCATCAGAAAGCTGGTTTGTGTCTTCGAGTAACCCGTCGCCAGAAGCCGGTTCGTCATTGCTGAGCGAGCTTCGCGGTAGGATTGTGCGCTGCATTGACCAGCGCTGTAAGTGGCAACGGAAGAGCAGGCGAGGAACAGAGCCACGCCCGCCAACAGATTGCCACGCCGTGTCACGCGCATTTTTTCTCAGCTATCTCAAAGCGCCTTCACGACCACACTCACCGGCTGCTCGATCTCCAGCGGATTGCGCAGCGGCAGTCCGAAATCCCCGGCCTCGATCTCGAACACGTCGCCGGCCTCGGTCCTGATGCCATCGGCGAAGGACAATGTCGCCGTGCCGAACATATGCACATGCACATCGCCCGGCTGGCGGAACGCCGAATATTTGAAATGATGGTGTTCGAGATTGGCGATGGTGTGCGACATGTTGGCTTCGCCCGACAGGAACGGCTTTTCCCACAGCGTCTTGCCGTCGCGCACGATGCGCGATGTGCCGCGGATGTCGGAAGGCAGCTCGCCGATCAGGATCTCCGGCCCGAACGAGGCGTTGCGCAGCTTGGAATGGGCTAGGAAGAGATAGTTCACGCGCTCGGTCACATGGTCGGAAAACTCGTTCGACAGCGTGAAGCCGACGCGGAACGGCGCGCCGTCGTCGCCGATGACATAGATGCCGGCGATCTCGGGTTCTTCGCCGGCGTCCCTGGCGAACGCCGGTGACAGGAGCGCGGCACCCGGCGCCACCGCCATCGTGCCGTTGCCCTTGTAGAACCATTCCGGCTGCACGCCGACCTGGCCCTTCGCCGGTTTGCCGCCTTCCAGGCCCATGCGGAACATCTTCATGGAATCGGTGAGCTGTTCCTCGCCGTCGGTGCTGAGCTTCCTGTGCATGGAATCGCGCGTCGCCGCCGAACCGAGATGCGTCAAGCCGGTGCCGGTCAGATGCAGGTGCGCCGGATCGGGGTGATTGATCGGCGACAACAGCCGCCCCTTCTTGTAGGCGGCGTCGAGATCGACCGTCTCGCCGAGCCCCTTGCGCTCGATCAGGGTGGCGAGGCCGATGCCGGTGCGGGCAGCCTCCATCGCCAGCGAATAGACGCTGCGGGCGCCGTTGATGATCCGGGTCTTGCCGCCGCTGCGGGCAACGACACGGATGGTCTCGGCGTCGTCGAGAATTTGCGAGATCAGCATGATCAGTCCTCTCTCATGTGCCTTGGCATGGCTCCCAGCTGGGCAAACCTTCCCAAGCGCGGCTGGAACGTTGTCCATGCCACGGGTGAAATTCTCCGTTCGGATTGCGCTCGCGGGCCTGTCCCTTGAGGGAACTTCTTCGTGCCAGTCGGTTGCCGGCAGCGCCGCGGTGTGACCCGTATGCCTTCCTGGTGCCCTCAGCCCTTGTTCTTGTTGTAGACGTCGAACACCACGGCACCGAGCAGCACCAGGCCCTTGACGACCTGCTGCCAGTCGACATTCACACCCATGATCGACATGCCGTTGTTCATCACGCCCATGATGAAGCCGCCGACCACCGAACCGATGACCTGACCGACGCCGCCCATCGCCGAAGCGCCGCCGATGAACACGGCGGCGATGACGTCGAGTTCGCTGCCGAGGCCCGCCGCCGGCACCGCCTGTCCAAGGCGCGCCGCGATGATCAGACCGCCAAGCGCCGACAGCACGCCCATGTTGATGAACACGTAGAGGGTCAGCCGCTCGGTGTTGATGCCCGACAGGAGTGCGGCCTTGGGATTGCCGCCCATCGCGTAGATGCGGCGGCCGATCGTCATACGCTTGGTGACGAAGACGAACAGCGCGATCAGCGCCGCCATGACCGTCAGCACGACCGGAAAGCCCTTGTAGGTGGCGAACTGATAGACGAGAAACAGGACAAGCGCACTGATTACCAGCGTCTTGACGGTGAAGAGCGAGAACGGTTCGGCCTGATAGCCGTGCCGCTCACGCGTGCGTCGTGCCTTGAGGCCAAAGAAAATATAAGCCGCCACGCCGATGACCCCGATCACCATCGTCGTCATATGCAGCGTCAGGCCGCTGCCGACGATGGTCTTGCCCGCCGCGTTCACGGTTGGTGCAATCAGCGTCAGCGGACCGATCAGGTCGGGAATGAAGCCGGAACTCAGCTTGTTGAAGCCATCCGGCAGCGGGCCGACCGAGGAGCCACCGCCGAGCAGCGCCTGGCACATGCCGCGGAAGATCAGCATGCCGGCCAGCGTGACGATGAAGCTCGGTATTCGATGGTAGGCGATCCAATAGCCCTGTGCCGCGCCGATGGCACCGCCGATAATCAGGCAGACGATCGACACGACCAGCGGATTGCTGAGCGGGCCCAGGTTCCACGTCACCATCATGTTGGCCGCGAGCGCACCGATGAAGCCGGCGACCGAACCGACGCTGAGGTCGATGTAGCCGGAAACGATGACCAGCAGCATGCCGAGCGCCATCACAATGATGAAGGAATTCTGCTGCACGAGGTTGCTGAGATTCAGCGGCTTGAACAATGTGCCCGACGTGGTGAACTGGAAGAACACCATGATAGCTATCAGCGCCAGCACCAATCCGTAGTCGCGCAGATTGGTGACCAGTGCCGAGACCGCGAAGCGTGGCGTATCCGTCCCGCCATCGGCAGTGGCGGATTGCGGTACGGGAGCGCTCTCTGTGCTCATGATGCTTTTCCTTCTCCCCGAACGATGGCGCGCATGATCTTTTCCTGGCTGGCGTCGCTCGCCGCCATTTCACCGACGATGCGCCCTTCGTTCATCACATAGATTCGGTCGGTGATGCCGAGCAGTTCGGGCATTTCCGACGAGATGACGATGATCGCCTTACCTTCGGCGGCCAGGCGCGCGATGATGGTGTAGATTTCGTATTTGGCGCCGACATCGATGCCGCGCGTCGGCTCATCGAGGATCAGCACTTCCGGGTTGGCGAACAGCCATTTCGACAGCACCACCTTCTGCTGGTTGCCGCCCGAAAGGTTGCCGGTCATCTGGTAGACGCTCGACGCGCGGATATTGGTCTTCTTGCGATAGTCATTGGCGACGTCGAGCTCGCGCAGGTCGTCGATCACGCCGTGGCGCGACACGCCGCCAAGATTGGCGAGCGTGATGTTGTGCTTGATATGGTCGATCAGGTTCAGCCCGTAGGTCTTGCGGTCCTCGGTGACGTAGGCGATGCCTTGCTTCACCGCTTTGCTGACCGAGGAAAGATCGACAGGCTTGCCGTTGAGCAGCACCTCGCCGGTGATGCGGCGGCCATAGGAACGGCCGAACAGGCTCATGGCGAATTCGGTGCGTCCGGCGCCCATCAGCCCGGCAATGCCCACCACTTCGCCTTTGCGCACATCGAGATCGATGCCTTTGATCACCTGGCGGTCGGCATGGATCGGGTGATAGACCGACCAGTCGCGGATCTGCAGCACGACATCGCCGATCCTGGGGTCGCGCGGCGGATAGCGGTCGTCGAGCGAGCGACCCACCATCGAAGTAATGATGCGGTCTTCCGAAATGTCCTTCCTGGCAAGCGTCTCGATGGTGCGCCCGTCGCGGATGATGGTCACCTTGTCGGCGACACGGTTCACCTCGTTGAGCTTGTGCGAAATCAGGATCGAGGTCATGCCTTGCCGCTTGAATTCGAGCAGCAGGTCGAGCAGGGCCTGGCTGTCCTTTTCCGACAGGCTCGCCGTCGGCTCGTCGAGGATCAAGAGCTTCACGTCCTTGCTCAGCGCTTTGGCGATCTCGACCAGTTGCTGCTTGCCGACGCCGATATTGGTGATCAGCGTATTGGGATCTTCCTTGAGGCCGACCTTCTTCAGCAACCCGGTCGTGCGCGCCTCGTTGGCATCCCAGTCGATGATCCCGCGCCTGGCATGTTCATTACCAAGAAATATGTTCTCGGTGATCGACAGCATCGGCACCAGCGCAAGTTCCTGGTGGATGATGACGATACCCTTGTGCTCGCTGTCGTGAATGCCCTTGAAATGGCACTCCTCGCCGCGAAAGATGATCTTGCCATCATAGCTGCCTGAGGGGTAGACGCCCGACAGGACTTTCATCAGCGTCGACTTGCCGGCGCCATTCTCGCCGACCACGGCGTGGATCTCGCCTTCCTCGACACGCAGGTTGACGTTCGACAGCGCCTTCACGCCGGGAAACGTCTTCGTGATGTCCTGCATCTCCAAAATCGTCGAGGCCATGGGCAATAATTCTCCTGCGAGATCCGCAACAATACCGGGGTCGCTGGTGAACGAAAAGGGGCCCTGCGTTGCGCAGGACCCCTCGCTTTGCGACCGGAATTACTTCAGGTCTTCGGCTTTGATGTAGCCGGAGTCGACGACCAGCTTCTGGTAGTTCGACTTGTCGACTTCATGCGGCGTCAAGAGGATCGAGGGCACGACCTTGACGTCGTTGTTGTAGGTCTTGGTATCGAGACCGTCCGGCTTGCCGCCCGACAGCACCTTGTCGACCAGTTCGACGGTCGCCTTGGCGAGGTCGCGCGTATCCTTGAACACGGTCGAATACTGTTCGCCGGCGATGATTGCCTTCACCGAAGCGGTTTCGGCATCCTGGCCGGTCACCACCGGCCACGGCTGGTCGGCTGTGCCGTAACCGACAGCGCGCAGCGAGGCGATGATGCCGCGCGACAGGCCGTCATAGGGCGACAGAACGCCATCGACGCGGGCGCCGCTGGAGTAATTGGCCGAGAGCAGATTGTCCATGCGGGCCTGTGCGGTCGCGGCCAGCCAGCGCAGCGTGCCGACCTTGTCCATGCCCATCTGGCCGGACTTGATCTTGATCGAGCCGTCGTCGATCATCGGCTGAAGGACGGACATCGCGCCATTGTAGAAGAAGAAGGCGTTGTTGTCGTCGGGCGAGCCGCCGAACAGCTCGACATTCCAGGGCTTGGTGTTCGGGAAACGCTCCTTGAGGCCCTTGACCAGCGAATTGGCCTGGATGACGCCGACGCCGAAATTGTCGAAGGTGGTGTAATAATCGACATTGGCCGTCTTCTTGATAAGGCGGTCATAAGCGACGACGACGACGCCTGCGTCATTGGCCTTCTGCAGCGCGGCCGACATGGTCGTACCGTCGATCGAGGCGATGATCAGCGCCTTCGGACCCTTGGTGATCTCGTTTTCAAGCTGGCTGAGCTGGTTGGGGATATCGTCCTGCGCGTATTGCAGGTCGACCGTATAGCCCAGGGCCTCGAGTTGGGACTTGACGGCGTCGCCGTCATTGATCCAGCGCTGCGAGGTCTTGGTGGGCATCAGCACGCCCACGAGGCCCTTGTCGGCTGCGTAGGCGGTGGCCGACATGGCGGCGATGCTGACCGCCAAGGCGGCGACTAACGTCTTGATGATTTTCACTTAACTCTCCCTGGTTGATGGACGCGGCACCCCGGGGGTCGCGGGCCGCGCAATCGTGCAGAAGCGCCAAGGCACTGCTGCCGTCATATCGATCTCCGGTATCCTCCCATGGTCCCGAGACGCTGATTTCAATCGATGCGATTTCCATCGTCGCCGATCGTCGCATTTCGGAACGCACTGACGTTGCGACCCTTTTGCCATAACTGTCAAATGCGATCTTTGATGTTTGCTATATCGTGGTTGGTATGAATTATTGGAACACGGCAGGTCGGCACGAATGCCGGCCGCCAGGAGAGAAAGTGGGGAAGCATGGCGGCGCTGCGAAATCCGGCTGCGGTTTCAAATGGTCACAGTGAAAAGCCGGGCGATGGCGAAACCTTGCTGCGCAGTGGGCTCAGCCTGCGTCACATGCGCATGATCGTCGCACTCGACGATCATGGCCGGGTGAGTGCCGCCGCGCAGGTGATGAACATTTCCCAGCCGGCGGCTTCGCGCATGATCGCCGAGATGGAGGCGGTGCTGGAGGTCAAGCTGTGCGAAAGGCTGCCGCGCGGAATCACGCTGACGCCCTACGGCAAGGCGCTGGCAAGGCGTGCGCGTTCGATCCTGCTGGAGATGCGCGAAGTCGATCGCGAGATCGCCGAGCTCAAGGCGGGCAAGGGCGGTTCGGTGTTCCTGGGTGCCGTGACCGCGCCGGCGATTGAACTCGCGGTCCCGGCGATCCGCGAAATCCGCCGCATCTATCCACGCATCGAGATCACCATGCAGGTGGAAACCTCCAATGTGCTGGCGCGCGAGCTGATTGCCACGCGCCATGATTTCATCATCGCGCGCATTCCTGACGACCTTAACCCGAGACTGTTCGAATCCCGTGTCATCGGCGTCGAGAAAGCTTGCCTGATCGTGCGCCGCGGGCACCCTCTCATCCGGGGCAGCGTGGTGCGGCTGGAAGATACCGCCGCCTATGACTGGGTCTTCCAATCGGGCGGCTCGCCCTTGCGCCAGGCGATGGAGAGCAATTTCCTGAACCGCAACATCGCGCTGCCGGACAGGATCCTCAATACCAGTTCGCTGCTCTTGACGCTGGTCATGGTCGCCCAATCCGACGCCATCGCACCGGTTTCGGTCCAGGTGGCGAAATTCATCCAGAATCCCGACGGGCTGGCCGGTGCCATCGACGTCGTACAGACCGAATTCGACATCGAGGTCAGGCCTTACAGCCTGATCACGGTCAAGAATCGGGTGTTGTCGCCGGCCGCCAAGATGCTGCACGATTTCATCCTGCGCGAAGTGGGGTGAGGGAACAACAATCGCGACCGCGCGTTCAGGCACGATCGGCATGCCCGCTGAAGCCCATTTCGGCGAGGGAATGAGATGCCGATGATCAACTTGGAGGAGGGTTCGATGGAACGTCGGTTGTTTCTTACCGGAATGCTTGGCGCCGCGGGGGTGGTGGCCTTTGCGAGTGTGGCCGGACCCGGCCGCGCGGTTGCCGGTATCCCGCAGGGCAACGGAATTCTCGATGAGTTGGACAAGCCGGATCCGGCTGTCTCCGAAGGGGATGACGAGGCCGGATTGGAGCAGGTCTCGCATCGTCGCTGGCATCGCTACGGCGAATGGCGTCATGATCGCCGCTGGCGCCGCCGCCATGGGCGCCGCCGTGTCTGGCGCAGGGTTTGCCGCCGGACCTGGCGTCACGGCCGGCGCCACGTGCGCTGCTGGCGCGAGCGCGTATGGGCCAGGGTCTGGCTGTAACCGGCTTCTGCCTGACCCAAAGGACCGGCCACGTTGCTGGCCGGTCTCTTCACAACAGATCTTGTGCAGCGTGGCGTCGATCGCCTCAACGTGGCGGATTTCGCACTTATTTTAGCTTAGCCTAAGGTAGAATCGACGGAACGATATCAGCGTCTGGCCGTTGCAGCGCTGTTTAGGTGGAGTTGTAAGCATGCCGAGGGGCGATCAGGAAGAACCATATTCCGCAATGAGGATCATGCGTTTGCAGGCAGCGGGCAATCAGCACGCATGAAAGGCGTGGCGATACTGACGGAGGCCCGTAGCGGCTCCGAATGGCTTGGCAGCCTGGCAAACAGCACGGGATTGTTCGGTAAGTCGGCAGAATGGCTTGATACGGCCAATCTGGGATGCAAGCCGAAATCCTTCGACGAACTCATGTCCGCGGTGATCGATCGCGGCGGGACGGCAAATGGCAGGTTCGCCGTAAAGCTGTTTCCCCGGCACCTTCACTGGTCGCAGGCGAAATATGGAGCCGACTTCCTTGCGGAATGCCTCCGACGCCATGCCATGGGTTTGGTCCTGCTGGAGCGGCGGGACCGCCTTCGCCAAGCGATTTCCTACTGTCGGGCGAAGGCATCAGGCCGTTGGAGAAGCACGGACGGCGCGGATTTGGTTCCGCAATATGACTTCGCCGGTATCTGCCAGGCCTATTTCCTGATCGAACAGAGCTATGCCTTCTGGGAAGCCTACCTGCGCATGGCGGACCTGCCCTACGATCATTTCTTTTACGAAGACCTATTGGACGACCCCCGCCCTTACGTGGCATCGGTGGCCCGGCAATTGTCGATTGAAATGCCGAACCGCGAGTTCAAGACGAATTTGCGGCTGCAACGGGACAATCACACCGAGGACTGGGCAGAGCGATTTCAAAACGACGTCAAATCCCAAGGCCTGCTGGCACATCTCCCCAAAAGGGTGGCGCCGCGAAATATCAACAACCTCGCCCGGTTCCTTCTCAAGAAGCAGATGAGAATTGGCCAAGCCTGACTTGACCAATGTCATGTCGGTCCCATCACGTGGGCGGGGTTCGTCGCTCAGTGCGGTTGGCAACAGCACATAATCGTGATGGCCGCATTGCTCAGCATACCGGACGTCTGGACTGTTGTGATTGCCTAAAGGCAGACGTCACCGCCCGCAATGCATTGTCGGCCCGACGCTCTAGAAGTCATTATGCGACGGGCTGCCTCGCGACACTGTGTAAAACTGGCGCCGCTATTGCCGCGCCAGCACCTGAATGTCTGAAGGTCCGACCTACGATCCTTCAGTACGGCGAATCGGGAAAATAGAATTCTTCCGCGTTGTCCTTGGTGATCAAGGGGCTGTCCAGGATGTAGCGCCCCCGAATCGGCGCCTGCGTCGCGGTGCGCATGGTAGTAAGCTCGATCGCCGGGATGATCAGGGTTGGCGGATAGAAAATGTCGGCGTCGACGGCGCCGCCGCCGTCCTTGACCATCTTGACAACTTTGTTCATGCCGGAACCGCCCAAAACTACGATCTGTTTCGGCCTATTGGCCTGCTTGATTGCCTCCATGGCGCCGAGCGCGGCATCGTCGTCGCCCGCCCACACGCCGTCGATGGCGTCATATTTCTGCAGGAAGTCCTGCATCACCTCGAAACCCTTGTCCGGATTCCAGTTGGCGAACTGCATGTCGAGAATCTGGACCTTCGAGCCCCCCAACTCCTTTTTGAAGGCATCGATGCGGACATTGTCGATCGTGGTTGGAATGCCCCTCATGACGACGATCTTGGCACCATCGGGAAACTTCTTCTTGAAGTAATTCCCCGCGATCACGCCGTATTGCGGGTTGTTGCCGCCGACATAGAGGTCCTCGATGCCTTCCTCCGACAAGCCGCGATCGACGGTCGTTATGAACACGCCTTTGGCCTTGGCCTGCTTCACCGGTTCGGTCAGGGGCTCGGATTCAAACGGCAGGATCACCAGCGCGTCGATGCCTCGCGCGACGAGATCCTCGACGTCGTTGACCTGCTTGGAAGCGTCGTTGGCGGCAGCGACCACGAACTCGATGTCAGGGAAGGCCTTTTTCATCTGTTCGACGGTACGCTTGGTCTGGAAGTTGAGACCGCCGGTCCAGCCATGGGTTGCCGCCGGAATGGAAATGCCGATCGTCTTACCGCCCGCTGCCAAGGAAGTTTTCGGCATGCCTACGGCGCCGAGCGCGAGCGCGATCGCTCCGCCCTTTAGGAAAGTTCTCTTCTCCACGGTGTGCTCCTCTCTAGGATAGCGGGTCAGACCTCTCGGCGACCCTTCTGCAGATAAACGGCGATGATGATGATGACCCCCTGGAACGCGCCGTTGAGATATGGGCTGGCGAGCGCCGTGAGGTTTAGGATGTTGTCGATCAGGCCGAGAATAAGGACCCCCACGATCGACCCCCAAATGCGGCCGAAGCCGCCTTTGAGCGCGGTCCCGCCGATGATCACGGCGGCGATAGCTTCAAGCTCCCACAGGAGACCGGTTGATGGCGTCGCGGCGCCGAGCCGCGGAACATAGATCATCGTGGCCAGGGCAACGCAGACCCCTTGGAACACGTAAGTCAGGATCCGCACGCGGTGGACGCGGATGGCCGAATATCTGGCTACTTCCGGATTTGACCCGATGGCGGTGATGTGGCGGCCAAGCCGGGCGCGGCGCAGGACCAATTCCGCCCCTATCGCTAGAACGATCATCGCGATCAACGGATAGCTTACGCCGGCGACTGAGCCATAGTAGAGTGGTCGCGCGATCCCCTTGAGGCTGCTTGAAAGCGAGATCGAACCACCGTCCGAAAGCCAGGTGATGACGGAGCGGAAAATGCCCATCGTGCCCAAGGTGACGATGAAGGCGTCGATGCCGCCCTTGACAACGAGGACGCCGTTAAGCGAGCCCGCGACCACGCCCAGCGCCAATGCCAGGACTATGCCGATCAGCACGGCCAGCCAACTGTCCCCGAGCGACGAGCCTGCAGCGTTCATGCCCATGATGACTAGGCCAGCGATCAGCGCCGACATTGATCCGACGGAAAGGTCGAGGCCACCAGCGGTGATAACGTAGGTGGCGCCAATGGCGATGATGCCGACGATTGCCGAGCGGGTCAGCAGATTGGATAGGTTGCCGGCAGACAGGAAACTGTCGCTCAGCATGCTGCCGATGAAGGTCAGCGCCAGCAGGGCCATGATAGGTCCCAACGCGCTAAGTCGCTTGGTGGCGCCAAACCACGAACGGTGTGGCATGGCATCGGCGGGGTTGGCGGCGGTGTTCATTTTATGCGGCCTCCTTGGTCAGACCCATAGCGAGGCGAACGATGGTGCCCTCGTTGATGTCGTTGCCGGTCAATTCGCCGGCGACGCTGCCTTTGCGCATCACCAGCACGCGATGCGCCAGACCGATGACTTCCTGCATCTCGGAAGAGATCACCACGCAAGCGGCGCCTTGCGCGGCAAGCCCGGCGATGACCCGGTAGATCTGCTGCTTGGAGCCTATGTCGACGCCGCGGGTCGGTTCGTCGAAGATGACCACATCCGGGCGGCTCGCTAGGGTCTTGGCGATCAGGACCTTCTGCTGGTTGCCGCCGCTGAGCGAGCGCGCGATTGCGTTGGGGGCGCCCCTTCGTATGTCGAACTCGCGAACAGCCTGGTCCAGCCGTCCGCGTTCTTCCGCTCTGTTGATCCAGGCCCGACCTCTTAGCGCACCGACTGTAAGGGAAACGTTCTCATCGAGGCCGGCATCCAGGAGAAGCCCTTTACCCTTGCGATCCTCGGTCAGGTAGGCCAAGCCGGCGGCCCATGCCTCGCGCGCCTTGGGCAGGTGTCCGCTTGCGGCTTTGGCAAAAGCGAAGTTCCGGCATTGCGCGGGTCTCAGGCCGGCGAGCGCTTCAAATGCTTCGGTCCGGCCGGAACCGACCAGTCCGGCAATTCCAAGGATCTCGCCGCGGCGCAGTCGGAAGCTGATTCCACTGACATGAGGCGGGCTTTGCAGATCGTCGACGCTGAGCACGACGTCGCCCGCGGGCATTGCACTCTTTACTGGATAGAGTTGGCTGAGTTCGCGGCCGACCATCAGCGCCGCCATCTCGTCTTCCGTCAGTTCCGACGCCGGTCCAACATGCCGGATGCGCCCGTCCCGAAGAACAGCCACTCTGGAGGCGATCGCCTTCACCTCGTCGAGACGATGAGAAGTGAAGATGATGGAACCTCCGTCCGACACGAATTGCCGCATCCGCCGGAATAGGGCTTCCACTTCGCGAGCGCCCAGCACGGCGGTCGGTTCATCCATGAGCAGAAGTTTCGGGTTCCTCGCGAATGCCTTTGCCACTTCCACCATCTGCCATTCGGTGTTGGGCAGGCCGGAAAGCTTGGCGCGGGGATCGGCTGACGAGCCCAATGCGTCCAGAAGCAGGCGGGAATCTCTGTGTATTTTCGGATAGTCGACGAGAAGGTGGCGACGAGGTTCGCGGCCGATGAAAATATTCTCGCCGACGGTCAGGTCCGGCGCGAGGCAGAACTCTTGGTGGATAAGGACGATCCCAGCATCCTCGGCACTTTGAACGGTCGCGGGGAGGGGACGTCCGCAGATCAAGGCCGTGCCGGCCGTTGGCGGCACATAGCCGCCAACGATGCGCATCAAGGTAGATTTCCCGGCGCCATTCTCGCCCACGAGGGCAAGAATTTCCCCACGATCGACCGACAAGGTGAGATCCTCGAGAACAGGATTCAGCCCATACGTCTTCGCGACGTCGCGCAACTCGACAAACGCCGTCATGAGATTTGACCTTCGGATTGTGATGAAGTCAGACGCCTACGCGCTGCTTCCTGCGAGCTTGAGCCTGTTCCATATGCGCTTCCTGCACCTGCGGCCTGGCGCTAACCTCGGGCACACCCACATCCCACCAGGCATCACCAGGCGTCCAGGTGAAACCATCGGACACCAGCGTGATGACCGTTGTCCGGTCCGTTCCGAGGGCCCAATCGACGGCTTGCGCGAGGTCCGCCAGACTGTCGACGCGCCGAGTGAGCGCGCCCATCGATTCGGCGTGCTTCACAAAATCGACGCTGAACGGCTCCTTCACGCGGCAATCCTTGATCAGGTTGTTGAAGGAGGCAGCGCCCTTGGCATTCTGGAGACGATTGATGACGGCGTAGCCGCCGTTATCGCAGACGATCACCACCATCTTATGGCCCGACAGGACCGTGGAATAAATGTCCGAGTTCATCATCATGTAGGTGCCATCGCCGATCATCACGATCGGCGTTCTCGTCGGGTCGGCCATGGCGGCACCCCAGCCGGCGGCAATCTCGTAGCCCATGCATGAGAAGCCGAATTCGCAGTCGAACGTATTGGGAGCCTTGACGCGCCAGTTCTTCATGACCTCACCCGGCAGTCCGCCCGCAGCCGTGATGACCAGGTCACGCTCGCCTGCGCGCGCATTCACGATGCCGATGACCTGGGCGTAGGTGGGAACGGGCTGATTGGTCGGCTGCTGGTACCCATCCAGCGCTTTGTTCCACTTGGCGAACTCGACGCGGCCCTTCTCGGTCCATTCCCTTGGCGCCTGCCACTCCTCCATCGCCGCCCCCAACTCGTTCAGCGAGGCCAGGGCATCGCCCACCACCGCCAGGGCACGATGCTTGGTCGCGTCCCAACGGGCCGCGTTGATGGAAATGAACTTGGCGTCCTGCGCGAAAGCGCTCCAGGAGCCGGTGGTGAAATCCATCAAGCGCGTGCCGACGGCAACGATCACATCCGCTGACGCGGCAAGCGCGTTGGCCGAAGTCGAGCCAACGATGCCGATCGGGCCGACATAGGCCGGATGATTGTGGCTGACCGTGCCTTTGCCGGCGATCGTCTCACACAACGGAATGCCGTGGATGAGGGCAAGGTCGGCCAACACCTGCTCGGCGCCTGAGTAGCGTGTGCCGCCACCAGAAATGATAAGCGGGCGCTTGGCAGCCTTCAGCAGCTTCACCGCTTCTGCAAGCCGGTCGGCATCAGGCCGTGGCCGCGGGATCGCGTGCACCGTCTCGGCGAAGAATTCCTCTGGGTAGTCCCAAGCCATCTCCTGGACATCCTGCGGCAGTGCGATGAATGCCGGGCCGCAATCAGCCGGATCGAGCATAGTGGCGACTGCCTGGGGGAGGGAGGAGATTATGCCTTCGGGATGAACGATGCGGTCCCAATAGCGGGTTACCGGCCTGAAGGCGTCATTGACGTTAATGGTCGGATTGCCGAAGTGCTCGACCTGCTGCATGACCGGGTCGGGGCGGCGATTGATGAAAGTATCGCCGGAGAGCAGCAGCACCGGCAGACGGTTCGAATGGGCCACCCCGGCGGCGGTGACCATGTTGAGGGCGCCGGGACCGATCGAGGTTGCGGCCACCATAATCTGGCGGCGGCGCTTGGCTTTGGCGAAACCGATTGCCGCGAGTGCCATCGACTGCTCGTTTTGCCCGCGCCATGTTGGCAACCTATCCTGGACCGCTTCCAGCGCTTCCGACAGGCAGGTCACATTGCCGTGCCCGAAGATGGCGAAGACGCCCGGAAAAAGCGGTACCCGCTCTCCGTCGACGATCGTGAACTGATTGCAAAGATAGCGGACCAGGGCTTGCGCCATGGTCAGACGGACCACTGACATTTGACTCCTCCGGGCATCGCGGCAACATCATGCCGAATGATGAATTCAATTCCTATTGCGGAACTGACTTTTTTGCAAGTGGCATTGCAGCAGAATGCAACGACAAATCCGGATCACCGGTTTTCGAGCCGGAATTCTCCGCTGGTAAACCAAGTGCAAAGAAGCCATCATGCAACAAAAATTGCAAGGATGTTGGCCGTGGATGAGAAAGTGAAAGCCCCAAAGGACTACGAGGAACTCATCCGCGTGATCCACGATCGGTATGAGCAGATGAGCAAGTCATACCAGAAGATAGCCGTATATCTCACGCAGAACCCAAATGATGTTGCGGTGCGATCCGTGAACGCGATCGGGGAAAGCAGCGGTGTTCACGCATCGAGCTTCGTGCGCTTTGCCCAGGCGCTAGGCTATGAGGGGTTCAAGGATCTTCAGACCCTTTTCCAGAAGCGATTGTCCACCGCGGCGCCCGGCTTTGAAGCGCGCGTCAAGGCGCTGGAGACGGAACTGGGGGCGCGAACCGACCGCAGCGAGTTCGGCCTGATGCACGATCTGGTCGTTCGTGATATCGCCTCGCTGCAGGAGATGCTCACAGCTATTCCGCCGGCAGATTTGGCCGAAGCCGTCAACCTGCTCGAGAAGGCCGACGTCATCTATCTGATCGGGCAATTGCGCTCGGCGCCAGTGGTCGAACTCCTGCGTTACATACTGACGATGCTGGGCAAGCGATGCACGTTGCTGGACCCTGGCGGCGGGCTCGCCACGCATATGGCTCGCGTGATCCGCCCACAGGATGTGCTTTTCGCGGTATCGTTCCGGTTCTATGCAAACGAGGTCGTGAATGTCGTGGAAGAGGTTGCCAGCAGGGGCGTCCCCATCGTGGCGATTTCGGACAGCACCTTGTCGCCGCTGACCAAGAGCGCACGCGTGCTTTTTGCGGTGCCCGAGCACGAATACACGTTCTCAAGATCGCTTGCGGCCCCGATGTGTCTTGCGCAGGCGCTAACAGTAGCGCTGGCAGCGCGCTTGCAGAACAATGGCGTTGACCCGCGGATCCCGACAGTCACAGAGCAATAGCTCTTCTGTGCCGCGGGCGGTGAGCATCATGCCGAGGGTGGCGATGAAGGGGGAGGAGCGGCGCAGCCTTGTGCTGCTCCGTATTGAAGCGAAAATCGACTGGTTGCGATCTACCATGAAATGTCTATTGACAAACCAATAGATGTTGCAATGATTGTTGCAATACGGTTTTAGGGAGGATTGCGCCAGCCTGCGCAGGGCTCGCGATCCATCGGCCATGCCGAGGATCAGCGCAGCCGGAGGTTGCTCCGCAGGGAGCGGAACGCTCATCCCACCATGCCGGAATCTTGTGACCGTTGCGCTGCCGCGTGGCGTGTCTCGTGCTGCATTCGGGGTGCTCAGATGTATAGCGACTACGGACTTTTCATCGACGGAGCCTGGCACTCAACGGGCGGGGGAGGCTTCACGCCGGTCCTCAGTCCGGTCACCGAACGGGCGCTTGGCGAGGTACCGAACGCGAGTGGGGAGGACACGCGCGCCGCGCTTGAGAGCGCTGATCGCGGATTTCGTTCCTGGAGAGCCAAGTCCGCCTTCGAGCGGGCCGACGCCCTGCATCGGATAGCCGACGAAATGCTGCGCCGCAAGGACGAAGGGGCACGGATGATCTCCAGCGAGACCGGCAAGCCGCTGGCGCAGTCGGAGCGGGAATGGGCTCTCGCGGTCGATCAATTCCGCTGGCATGCCGAGGAGGCGCGTCGCATCTACGGACGTGTCATCGAGAGCCGTGTCCCGGGCGGGCGTTTCGAGGTCCTGCATGAGCCTGTCGGCGTCGCCGCGGCCTTCACGGCCTGGAATTTCCCCGCAGCACTGGTGGCCCGCAAGGTCGCGCCAGCGCTGGCCGCCGGCTGTTCGATCGTGGTGCGCCCCTCGAGCCAGACCCCGGGCACGGCCATGGTCATGATTGACTGCATGCGAGCGGGCCTGTTGCCTGCGGGCGCGGTCAGCCTGCTGGTCGGCCCCACGGAAGCCACCTACACGCCGATCATGGCGTCGAAAGTAGTCCGGAAAGTGTCCCTGACCGGCTCAACGCGGGTCGGTCAGCAGATGATCCGCGATGCCGCCGATACGGTCAAGAAGGTCTCGATGGAACTGGGCGGCAACGCGCCGCTGATCGTCTTCGATGATGCCGATATCGAGACCGCGCTCGGTGTGGCGGTGCCGACCAAATATGCCAACGCCGGCCAGGTCTGCGTTACGCCCGACCGCTTCTTCATCCATGAAAGCCTGCATGACAAATTCGTCGAGGGCTTCGTCTCCCGGGCGAAGTCGCTAAAGCTTGGCGATGGTCTCGACCCCTCGGTGCAGATGGGGCCGCTGATCAACCGCAAGCGGCTCTCAGACATCGAGGCCGTGGTCGCGGAGGCCGAACGGCAAGGTGCCACGGTCGCCGCCGGCGGCCGCCGTGCGGCGGCCTTCAATGCCGGGCATTTCTTCGAGCCCACGGTGCTGACCAATGTCAGCGACGACATGGCGGTCTTCGCCGAGGAGAATTTTGGGCCGGTGGCGGCGATCAGCTCGTTCTCCAGCGACGACGAGGCGCTGCAACGCGCCAACACCTCCGACATGGGGCTTTCGGCCTACGCGTTCACACAAAGCCCGAAGCGTGCACGCCGGGCGGTTGCCGAACTGAAGGCTGGAATGGTCGGCGTCAACAGCTTCGCTCTTGCAGCCTCGGAGGCGCCCTTCGGCGGCACCAATTTTTCGGGCATGGGCAGGGAAGGGGGTATCGAGTCGATCAGGGACTACCTCGACACCAAGCTAGCCCAAGTCGTGTTCTAGGGCTGCCGCCATGATCCCCAACATCCTCAGGAAGCTCTGGGCCGATGGCCGTCCGACCATCAATGGTTGGCTCTCGATAGGCAATTCGTTCACCGCCGAGATCATGGCCGCGCAGGGCTATGACAGCATCGGCATCGACCTGCAGCACGGCGCGCTCGACTACAACGCCATGCTGCCCATGCTGCAGGCCATGCGCGCCTCGGGCGTCACCCCGCTGGTGCGTGTCCCCTGGCTCGAGCCGGGCATCATCATGAAGGCACTGGACGCCGGCGCCTACGGGATCATCTGCCCGATGATCAACACTGCGGAGGAAGCCGCACGATTTGTCTCCTGTGTGCGCTATCCGCCGGTGGGTCAGCGCTCCTTCGGGCCAACCCGCGCCAATTTCGCGGTCGGCGCCAACTATGCGGCGGAAGCCAATGGCGAAATCCTCGCCTTCGCGATGGTCGAGACCGCCGACGCGATGGCTAATCTCGATGCGATCGCGGCCACGCCAGGGCTCGACGGCATCTATGTCGGGCCGGCCGACCTGACCTTCAGCCTGCACGGCGGTCGCCTGCCTCCGGCCTTCGACCGCGAAGAGCCGGAAATGATCGAGGCGTTGCAAACGATTGTGCGGGCATGCCGCAATCATGGCATTCGCGCCGCGCTGCATTGCGGCACTCCGGAATATGCCGGCCGCGCAGTGGGGTGGGGCTTCGACATGACCACCGTCTCCAACGACGTGCGCCTGCTCGCCGGCGCCGCCGACGCCGCCGTGAGGCGGTTCCGGGCGCTGACGGCCGGAGTGTCCGCCAAGAGTGCCGACGCCAGGGGAGGCTACTGATGCCGCATGTGCTTGTCGCAGGCAAACTGCATCCTAGCGGCGTCGCCCTGCTCGATCGGGCTCCGGGTGTAACCTACGACTATGTCGAGGAGGTTTCCGAGCCAAGCTATGCCTCGCTGATCGGCAAGGCCGATGGGCTGGTCATTCGCACCCAGCCGCTGTCGGCTCCGACCATCGACAATGCACGCAACCTCCGCATCGTCTCGCGGCATGGGGTCGGCTACGACTCTGTCGACCTGCCGGCGCTCAACAAACGCGGTATCGCGCTGGCAGTCGTCGGCGATGTCAATTCCGTCTCCGTGGCCGAGCACGCCATCATGCTGCTGCTGGCAGCCGCCAAGCGCACGCTGCGCGCCGATCGGGCCGTTCGCGAAAAAGGCTGGAACTGGCGCAACAAGCTCGAGGCGTCGGAACTAGCGGGCAAGCGGCTGCTCATCATGGGTTACGGCCGGATTGGCCGGCATCTGGCCCGTATGGCCGCTGGCTTTTCCATGGAGGTCGAAGCCTACGATCCTTTTCTTGAGAAGGTTGGCTGGCCGGATGGCCAGGTAAGGTCGGCCGGCGACCTCGACGCGGCGGTCGGTCGTGCCGACGCGATTTCCGTGCACGCGCCCAAGGGTGAGAGGCCGTTGCTCGGCGCTCGTGAATTCGGGCTCATGAAACGCGGCGTCATACTGATCAACACCGCACGCGGCGGCGTGGTCGACGAGTCTGCCCTGATCGAGGCGCTGCGCGGTGGCGCGGTGGCGGCCGCGGGACTAGATGTTTTCGACCACGAGCCCCCTGACCCGGATAATCCGCTGCTGGCTATGGATCAGGTGATCCTGACGCCGCACATCGCCGGTCTCACCGCCGAATGCGGGGAACGCATGGCGGTGTCCTCGGTCAGGAACGTCCTCGATTTCTTCGAAGGCAAGATCGACCCTACGCTCGTCGTCAATGGATCAGAAATCAATGGGAAATGAGAAACCCAAGCTGCGGGTCGGGCTGATCGGGACCGGCTTCATGGGCAAGACCCATTCGTTCGGGTTCGCCGCGGCGGAACGTGTTTTCGATCTGCCCTTCGAGCTCGAGCTTCATACCGTCGCGGACCGCACCGAAGAACTTGCCCGCGCAGCTGCGCGTGGGCTCGGCTTCAAGAACGCTACCGGCGATTGGCGCCGACTTGTCAGCGATCCGGATATCGATCTTGTCGACATCACCGCGCCAAACGCGTTCCACCACGAGATGGCGCTGGCCGCGATCGCCGCCGGCAAGCATGTCTATTGCGAGAAGCCGCTTGCACCGCGCGCAGCAGAGGCCGCCGAGATGGCAAACGCTGCCGTGTCTGCCGGCGTAAGCACACAGGTCGGGTTCAACTATCTATGCAATCCGATGATGGCGCTGGCCCGTGAACTCATCGCATCCGGCGAGCTTGGCGAAATCCGTAGCTATCGCGGGATTCACGCCGAAGACTACATGGGCGACGCGGACGGTCCCTTCACCTTCCGCCTCGACCCGGTAGGTGGCGGTGCGCTGGCCGATCTCGGCAGTCATGCCTTGGCGACCGCCGAGTTCCTGATCGGCCCTATCGAACGCGTTCTTGGCGACGAGGTCACCGTCATCAACAGTCGCCCGGACGCCAAGGGCGGCCGTACCGCCGTCGAGGTCGACGACATCGGCCGCGCATTCTTGCGCTTCGCCAACGGCGCCACGGGCAGCATCGAGGCGAGTTGGGTGGCGACCGGCCGCAAGATGCAGCATGACTTCGAGATCTACGGTTCCAAGGGCGCGTTGACGTTCAGCCAAGAGCGCTTCAACGAGCTTCATTTCTACGTCGCGGCGGATGCTGGCCGTGTCCGTGGTTTCCGTCGGATTGAAGCAGGGCCTGATCATCCGCCCTACGGACTGTTCTGCGTCGCCCCAGGCCATCAACTTGGCTTCAACGATCTCAAGGCGATCGAGATAGCGCTGTTTCTTGAGGCCATCGCGGGCCAGCGCTCCGAGCCGTTCGGCTTCAAGTCCGGGCAGCGCGTTCAGGAACTCGTTGAGGCCGTTCACACGTCGGCGGTTGAGACTCGCTGGGTCTCCACCCTAAAGCATGTCGCGTGAAAGAGGATTCACGCAACCTGCTTCAGGTCTTTGATTTAAAGCATGCCTCCCGAAACCGCTGCACACTTTCGGGAGGCATGCTTTAGCGAGCAACTAAACTCTTGGGTTATCCCGAAGGTAACGGCGCGCTATAAGCCGCGTTGGGACGACCGCCCCGGCACTATTGCAGGCTGACGCGCTAGCTAGCCAGCCGCCATCGACCGGCAAAATCGCGCCGTGCACGTATTCGGAGGCTGGCGAGGCCGTATGCACCCGCTTCGGGCAGGCGGAGAGCGACCCCGCGGCTCCCAGGCCGGAGAGTGTTCCGGCTACGACGCAGACCTTCCATCCACACGGTTCATTGCACGACCTCATATCCGGCGGCGGCCATGACCCTCATCAGTTCAGCATGTCCCTTGATCGCCATCGCTATTGGGGGAGAAACCTTTGGATCCTGCTCGGCTTCGACCACGAACCATCCTTCATAGCCATATCGCGCCAAGCGCTTAACGATCGCCCCGAAGTCGAGGTCGCCGTCGCCAGGCACCGTGAAGGCGCCTTTGACGACGGCGTCGAGGAAGCTTTCCCTGTCGCGATCAATCGCCTTAATCACGTCGAACCTGACATCCTTGGTGTGTACATGGGAGATGCGCGCGCTGTGCCTGTCGATGACGCCCAAGACGTCGCCACCGGCGAAAGCCATGTGCCCAGCGTCAAACAACAGCGGCAGGGCCTCGCCTGAGTGCTTCATCAGGAGATCGACTTCCGCCTCGGACTCGATCGCGGCGGCCATGTGGTGGTGGTAGGCGATAGGCATTCCTTGTTCGGCGCACCATTCGGCAAAGTCGGTCATTTTCGCGCCGTATGTCCGAATGTCCTCCTCGCTCAGCTTTGGCTTGGTTGCCAACGGTTTGGCGCGGTCGCCCTGGATAGAGCGCGCCACCTCGCCATAGACGATGCAAGGAGCGTTCATAACCTTGAACAGCTCCATCTGCGGCGCGATCCGGTCTTTCTCGCGCTCAATATCGCCGTCGAGAAGTGCCCCGGAAAACCAGCCCCCGCATATCGAGATGCCAAACTTATCCAGGATCGGACCGAGCTCAGCGGGGTCGAGCGGGAACCGTCTGCCGGTCTCCATGCCAGTGAAGCCTGCCACAGACGCTTGCCTCAGGCATTCATCGAGACTGACATCGTCGGATAATTCTTCCAGATCGTCGTTCCACCAGGCGATGGGCGCGATTCCGAGCCTTGCTTTCATCTACAACTCCCGAGCACGTTGGACGAGCATTCAGTGTTTGCCGAAATGAGCGAGAGGCCGGCTGTCCATTCTGGACTATCATGGCGCATCATATACGTGCTGCTCCCCTGCAATCGCACAGGGCCTTGAGCATCGTATCAGCAGGTGAACGGGTCTTGCCCCCGTACGTCGCCAATTCTCCCTCCGGCGCTTTCTCCCGTTGGCAACGACAATTCCTATTGACAATTTGGCTGGAGCGCAACAAACATTGCAGGCTTTTGCAACGAAATTTGTTGCGATCGATTTCTGGGAGGAATTGTTGCAACGAATCGCTGTGCTCGGCTGTGGCCGAATTGGAGTGATGCATGCCGCAAACGTTGCGGCGCATTCAGGAGCAAGACTGGCCGGCGTCTACGATGTGAACCTAGACGCGGCCTCTGCCTGCGGCGCCAGGTACGGCGTGCCGGTATTTCAGTCTTCCGACGCCGTGTTTGCAGCGGACGACGTCGATGCCGTGCTGATCGCTACTTCTACCAGCACCCACTCAGATCTGATCGAAGCCGCGGTCAGGGCCGGAAAGCCAATCCTCTGCGAAAAGCCGATAGATCTGGATTTGAAGCGGGTCGAACTCTGCAAGCGCCGCATTGGCGCTAGCGATGTGCCGATCATGCTGGGCTTCGTGCGTCGCTTCGACCCCGGTCACCGGGCCGCGCGCGAGGCGATGCTGGCTGGCGAGATCGGCGACCTGCACCAGGTGATCATCACCTCGCGCGACCCCGGCATGGCATCTTCCGCTTACATCGAAGTCTCCGGCGGCATCTTCCGCGACATGACCATCCACGACTTCGACCTCGCCCGCTACCTCCTGGGCGAGGAGGTGGTTGCGGTCTCGGCCAGTGGATCGCGACTGGTGGATCCTCCGCTGATGGAACGCTGCAACGACTACGACACCATCGCGGCTGTCCTATCCACTGCTTCAGGCAAGCAGGCAATAATCACGAACTCGCGACAGGCAGCCTACGGATACGACCAGCGGGTCGAACTACTTGGCAACAAGGGCATGCTAATTTCGGAAAATCGTCGCAACAACCATATCACCAAGCATGTCCGCGACGCGACGAACGTCTCCGCGCCGCTGCTGAATTTCTTCATCGAGCGCTATTCCGAAGCGTTCAATGCCGAGATCAGCGCCTTTGTAAATTCCATCGAGGCCAAAAAGCCTGTCGAGGTCGGGTTCGAGGATGGGAGGCTCGCGCTCGTCCTGGCCGAGGCCGCGGCAAAATCCGTGACCGAACACCGGGTCGTTGCGGTCAAAGAGATCGGCTGACGAGGACAGGCGAACTGGCCGATCGGGTGATGCGGGGTCACGCGAGGTCTGGGCTGCGGCTCACCGCAGAAAAACGTTCGCGCCATCGAGAGCGCGAAAAGGTCTTCGCCCCCGACAACTAGGTGCCTGTGTGCCTGTCGGTTGCGCAGTTGGACGTCACAGGGGTCCACAACAGGAGTGATTAGGGATGATTGTGATGAATGGATCCGATGAATTCCTTGGCGCGATACAGCTGGATGACTTTCGATCCCAGGTAGAGGTGGCCACAGCCGACTATCCTCGAGCGGCCGAAATCACATCCAACATCCCGATCTACGACGGCCGCGAGGTGGACGAGGGCATCAAGCGGGAATGGGCCAATGTAATTGGAAAGGGGCCTGGTGTTTTCGTCGTCCGCAGTGCGTTCAGGGACCTTTCCGCCGTCGATGCGGCGACCGAGATCTTTCGGGAGATTATCGCGGATGAACGAGCTGCCGGTATCTCGGGCGGCGACCACTTCGCGAAGGCCGGGGCCAACGACCGCATCTGGAACAGCCTGCAAAAGCTGTGCCTGCGCGCTCCTGAAGTCTACGTGCGATACATGGGCAACCCAATTGTCGATCTGGCTTGTCGCGCCTGGCTGGGTCCGGACTACCAGCTGGCAACGCAGGTTAATCAGGTGCGTCCGGGTGGCAAGGCGCAGGCCCCGCACCGTGACTATCATCTGGGCTTTATGACGCCTGACCAGATGGCACTTTACCCGCCGCACATTCACCTCATGGGCCCAACGCTGATCCTCCAAGGCGGGGTAGCTCATGTCGACATGCCTGCTGCAAGCGGCACCACGAAGCTGCTTCCTCACTCGCAAAAGTATCCTCAGGGCTATGTCGCTGCACAGCTTCCAGAATTCCGCGACTATTTCGAAGCGAACTGCGTCCAGCTCCCGATGGCCAAGGGCGATGCGATCTTCTTCAGCCCGGCGCTGTTCCACGCCGCGGGCGAGAACAAAACGACCGATTTCGTTCGAATGGTGAACCTGCTGCAGGTTGCCTCGGCGTTCGCCAAGCATATGGAGAACATCGACCGCCTAGCGATGGTGAAGGCTATTTTCCCATATCTTGGCAGTCTCTCGGCGCAGGAAAGGGCGGGGGTTATCGCGGCAACCGCGGATGCCTACCCTTTTCCCACCAATCTCGACACCACTCCCCCGGTCGGCGGCCTGGCGCCCGAAAGCCAGAAGGCGCTGCTCGCACGGGCCATCGCCGAGGGATGGGACTACCCGCGTTTTGAAGCTGCGGCTGACCAACAAGCGCAAAGACGCCGCGCCTGACCGGCATACCGCGCCTGCTTCCGGCGGTTGCAAACTGGAAGCGCCCCTAAGGGAGGATAGCAAAGTGAAGAAGATCCTGAAATCAATCATGCTTGGCGCGATGATCGCCACGTCGGCGATCTCAATGGCCTATGCGAAAGGCGAGAAAATCGTCTTCATCAGCTTCGCGCCCGACAGCGACACCTGGTGGAATGTGATCAAGAATGCGCTGAAGGAGACCGGCGACGAAATGGGGGTGCAGACCACGTACCAGAACCCTCCGACGGGTGACCTTGCGGATATGGTTCGCCTCATCCAGCAGGCGACCGCCGCGCATGTCGACGGCATGATCGTTGCGTTGGCCGACTACCAGACGCTCAAGGCGCCGCTTGAGGCGGCGATCTCGGCCGGCATCCCAGTTGTCACCGCGAACTCCGGTACGCCCGAGCAGTCAAAGGAACTCGGCGCTCTGATGCATGTGGGGCAGGCGGAATACGATGCCGGGCATGCCGCCGGCGAGCGTGCGAAGGCAACCGGCGCCAAGACATTCCTTTGCGTCAACCACTATATCCAGAACCCATCTTCAGTCGAGCGCTGCCAAGGGTTTGCCGATGGCATGGGCGTGGCGCTGGGTGATCAGATGATAGACTCGGGCATTGATCCCGGCGAGGTGAAGGGCAAGGTAATGGCATACCTGACCAAGCACGCGGACACCGGCGCAATTATCACCTTGGGTCCCAACTCGGCGGCTCCCACGGTCGAGGCGGTGAAGGAGATGGGCATCGCCGGCAAGATTAACTTCGGTACATTCGACCTGTCGCCCGAAATCACTGCCGGCATCAAAGACGGCACCATCAACTACGCCATCGACCAGCAGCCTTACCTCCAAGGAGCCGTTCCCGTCTTCGTCCTGACGAACTTCATCCGATACGGCATCTCGCCTGCCAACTCGGTGAAGTCGGGACCGTCATTCGTGACCAAGGACAATGTGGAGAAGGTCGAGAAACTCGCCGGCGAATATCGCTGAGCACGGTCAGCGAGGGCGTGTGAGCGCCCTCGCTCTCCTTGGATCATCAAATGGGAAGGCAGACATGACCGACGAACGCATCAAGAATGTGTCGCCACTTCGTCAGGCTCTCATCCGGCCTGAACTTGGAGCGATGGTGGGGACAATCCTTGTCCTCGGTTTCTTTCTCGTCATTGCGGGCGGCAGCGGCATGTTCGCGCCGGAGGGTATCTTGAACTGGTCGATCGTTTCGGCGCAGTTCATGATCATTGCCGTTGGCGCCTGCATGCTCATGATCGCAGGCGAATTCGATCTTTCCGTCGGCTCGATGATCGGCTTCTCCGGAATGATACTGGCGCTGCTGATGACGGTCGGCGGTGTACCCTGCTGGGCTGCGATTCTGATAACCTTCGCGTTGTCGATGGCGCTCGGCGCGGTGAATGGCTTGCTGGTCATCAGGACTGGGTTGCCCTCCTTCATTGTCACGCTGGCTTTTCTCTACATCCTGCGCGGAATGACGATCGCCACTACCGTTTTTTACACGCGCAAAACAACCATAGCGGGGCTTGAGCCCTACACGCAGAACGATTGGCTCGCCCCCCTTTTCAGCGGAAAGATCCTCTCGGGTTTTTTCGTCTGGCTCGGCCATGTGGGCTGGCTGAGAACCTTCACGGCCGGCAACAGGGCGGGCCAGCCCGTTGTCGATGGAATACCTATGTTAATCATTTGGGCGATCGCATTGGTTATCTTTGCGCAATGGTTGTTGACGCAAACGCGTTTTGGCAATTGGGTTTTCGCCGCGGGCGGCGACCAGCAGGCGGCACGCAACATGGGCGTGCCAGCCAATCGCGTTAAGCTGCTGATGTTCGTCTTCTCCGCTTTCTGCGCGTGCCTTTTTGCCACGTCGCAGGTGCTTGAATTCAACTCCGCCTCAGCCGACCGCGGCCTCTTGAAGGAATTCGAGGCGATCATCTGCGTCGTTATCGGAGGTGCATTGCTAACCGGTGGGTATGGCTCGATCATCGGCGCTGCTCTGGGCGCGATCATCTTTGGCGTGGTTCAGCAGGGGCTGTTCTTCGCCAATGCCGAGAGTTCTCTCTTCCGCGTGTTCCTGGGCGGCATACTGCTCGTGGCCGTGATCATGAACACCTACATCCGTCGTGCGATTACAGGAGAGCGATAATGACCGCCCCTATCGTCGAGATGATCGACATTAAGAAGCACTTCGGTTCCGTCATCGCGCTGAACGGCGTTTCCTTCGACGTCAGGCCAGGCGAATGCCATTGCCTTCTCGGCGACAACGGCGCCGGAAAATCGACTTTCATCAAGATCATGTCGGGCGTGTTCAAACCAAGCGGGGGTGAAATTCGCGTCGCCGGGCAGATGGTCGGTTTTGCCACGCCCCGTGATGCGATGGGCGCTGGCATCGCAACCGTCTACCAAGACTTGGCGATGATCCCGTTGATGAGCGTCACCCGCAATTTCTGGATGGGCCGCGAACCTCAACGAGGCATATGGCCATTTCGCAATATGGATTTCGAAAAGGCAAATACGGTCACCCTGCAGGAGATGCGTAAGATGGGCATCAACCTACGCGGTCCGGATCAGGCGGTCGGCACGTTGTCGGGCGGCGAGCGTCAGACTGTGGCAATCGCGCGTGCCGTCTATTTCGGAGCCAAGATCCTTATTCTGGACGAGCCGACATCGGCTCTTGGCGTCCGGCAGACGGCCAACGTGCTTTCCACCGTCGATCGGGTGCGCAAGCACGGCATCGGTGTTGTCTTCATTACACACAACGTTCGCCATGCCTTGGCCGTGGGTGACAGGTTTACCGTTTTGAATAGAGGACAGACCTTGGGAACGGCCGAGCGCGGAAAGGTCCGTGCGGAGGAACTCCAGGAGATGATGGCTGGCGGCGGGGAGCTGGCGGCGCTCGAAGCCTCACTCGGCGGTACGATCTGACAGCGCAAACATTTCACTCGCAGCTTGGGTACCGCGTCTCGATCTCGCCAGCAGAGCGAAGGGACTAGCATGAGCTTCACCGACAAAAGTTGTCTGCGAACCCCGCCGCTTGCGCGGCGTCAGCGCCTTGGCTTTGTGGGAGGCGGTCGGGGTGGCCTTGTAGGAGATTGGCATTTCGCCGGAGCGCGTTTGTCAAACCACTGGGACGTCGTCGCCGGCGCCTTGTCTTCGCGACCCGACAACGCTGTGGCTTCCGCCCGCGACTGGATGATCCCACCGCAACGCTCCTATTCCGACTTTCGCCAAATGGCGCAAGTAGAAGCCGCGCGCGCCGACGGCATCGAGGCGGTTGCGATCTGCACGCCAAACTGGAACCACGCCGAGATCGCCGCGTGTTTCCTCAAGGCGGGAATCGACGTCATTCTCGACAAGCCGATGACGACAACGATGGCCGACGCCAAGATGCTTGTTGCGCTTCAGCGCCAGACAGGGGTGTCGCTCACGATGACCTATCCCTACGCGCACCACGCCATGGTTCGACAGGCGCGCGCGATCGTCGACAGTGGTCTTCTGGGGACCATCAATCAAGTCCACCTCGAATATCTGCAGGAGTGGAATTGCGGGGCCCAGCCGGTCGATACGGCTGTGTGGCGTCAGGATCCGTCGAAGGTCGGGCGGTCCTCGATTGTTGGCGATATCGGAACGCATGCCTATCACCTGCTCAAGACGATGACCGGCCTGGACGTTTCCGACGTGAGGGCTGACATGTTCGTTTGTGGTGGCAGGAAACCACAGCCCGACACGGCACACATCAACCTGCGACTGTCCAACAGCGCCCCGGGGTTGATGCACCTATCCAACGCTACGCCTGGGCAATATTGCGGCCTGCGCATTCGCGTCTGGGGCAGCGGGGGAGCTGTGGAATGGGATCAGGAGCGGCCCGAATACCTGAAGTTTACGCCTTTGGAGCAGCAGGAGCAGACCTTCGTTCGCGGCGTCGGCAATGGCGTTCTTGGCGAAGCCGAGCGGCTTGTTCATCTGCCCCGAGGCCATGGCGAGGCGCTGACCGACGCCTGGGCCAATCTCTACGCTGAAGCGGCTCTCGTGATCGCGGCGCGTCGCGCAGGACGTCAGGCCCCTGGAGGCGTGCGGCTTGCTGGAGCGGCAGAGGGATTGGCCGGTATGCGCTTCATAGACGGCTGCGCGGACAGCTATGAGGCCGGCGGCGCATGGATCAAGCTTCAACACGACGAGTGATCGACATGCAAAGCGCGATCCGTTTTGGGCTCAACCGGATGTGTCTGCCGCATAGACCGCTCTCTGAGTTCCTCGATCTGGCGGTCGAGGTCGGAGCGGAAGCCGTTGAACTTCGCAACGATCTGCCAGGGCTCGAGATCGCCGATGACCGCCCTCTTAGCGAGGTCAGGGATTTGGTGCAGCAGAGCGGTTTGGCGATTGCCTCCGTCAATTGTCTAGAGGATTTCAATGCGCTTGTTGACTTGAGCCATGCCGAGAAGTTGATCACTAGCACGGCTGAGTTGGGCGCGCCGTTCCTGGTGTTGTGCCCACTCTTTTTGGAAGGCCATGGCTGGAGCGAAGCGGAGGCGGCGCGCAATCTGAGGCGCGGCCTGAAATCCCTGGCCCCCATACTTTCCGACCATGACGTCGTTGGGCTGGTGGAGCCGCTCGGCATGCCGACCAGCACCCTCCATAGCCAAACTGCGGCCGTCGATGCAATCGAGGACGTGAACGGTTGGCAAAACTTTGCCATCCTGCACGACACATTCCAGTTCTGGCGCGCGGCGGACACGGTCATCCACTATGACCGCATCGGCTTGGTTCATGTTTCGGGTATCGCGCCCGGGACCAAGGACCGTTGCGACCTGCGCGAGCCGGATCGTGGTTTCGTGTTTGCCGGCGACAGGGCGCGCAACCGCGCACAGATCCGGGACCTCCGAGATCACGGCTATGACGGCGTGGTATCGATGGAGCCCTTCGACCCATGCGTTCACGACGATCCCGCCATTGCTCGGCGCCTGAAGCAGAGCTTCGATTTCCTCAATTTGGAGGCCGGTGGTTCAAGGTCGGAATAACGCGATATCCAGAATGGGAGCGAACGTGTTGCTAAATGGCAGCGCTTGCTGCCTTCCGAGGCTACCGACCAGGGCGGCATGGAGCAGTGCCTGCGCGATGGCCGCTTGACCTGCCAGTACCTCATCGAGCAATAGCCACTAGGTCACAATCGACGAGTCCGTGCGATTGTGCAAGGAATATTGCGTAATCGCAAAGTTCCAGTATGGTCGTCATCGAAAAGGATCGACCATGCAGTTTTCGCGATCAAAGCCTCACTCTGCCAGCGAGCTGATGACTACTTTGAATTCGGCTCAGGACAATATGGGCAAGGGCGGACGGCGCGTTGCAAATTTTTTCATCGCGAACCTTGGAGAGACTGCCCTTCTATCAAGTTCCGAGGTCGCGACCCGCTGCGGCGTGAACGCATCCAGTGTTGTGCGATTCGTCCAGGCTTTGGGATTTTCCGGCTACCGGGAATTCCAATCGATTCTGCAACAACATTTGTCCAAGTCGATGGTCGACGCCAGGCACTCAGGCGTCGGCGGGATTTCGTTGCCCGAGATTTCGAAGCCGCTGCGTCTTTATCTTCTCGCCGATTCCGGGCGATCGTTCAACGAGGCCGCGGAAGCCGCCGCGAAGAACTTCAGCGCGCAAAACCCGTCGGTCGAAATTGAAACAGAGTCCCATGTCTCATACGCTGTCGAACCTGAGGACTTCGCGGGCCGGATTAGGAGCGCGGCCGAAAAGTCCGATGGCATTATCCTGGTCGCCAGGGAGCATCCGGCAGTCAACGACGCAGTGAGGGCAGCCACGGGACGGGGCCTCCCGGTGATCTGCCTGACCACCGATCTTCCCTTGTCGGGAAGGGCAGCTTACGTCGGTTCGGACCAATATGTCTCGGGGGCTACGGCAGCCTGGCTTTGTGGGCGAATGCTTCCGCGCGGGACAACCGGCAAAGTCCTATTTGTTTGCAGCGTGCCATTTCGCTGCCAGCAAGACCGCGAGCAGGGGTTCAGACACGTCCTGCGAACAGAATTCTCATCCTTGGCCATCGATGAAAGGGTAAGTTCCAACGAGAGCATTGAGGTCATCTATGAGGCTGTCCGGCGATACATGGGAAAGAACGGCCCGCCGGCGGCTATCTACAATGTTTCAGGCGCCAACCTGGGAGTAGGGCGCGCGCTTGAAGCTGAAGGTCTTAGTCATTCGATCGTGTTTATTGGCCATGAGTTAAACACGAACTCGCGGTCGTTGCTCGAGCGGGGCATCATGGATGTGACGATCGGTCATGACTTCGATCGCGAAATAGCGCTGTCGGTAGAGTGCATAAGGATGGCGCGGCAGGGGGTTCAACCCGTCAATCGCATAACGCAAAGTCAGGTATTCACTCGCTTCAATTGCGCTATCTTCTGATTGCCTGAAGCATTCTGCGGTGAGGCAGGATCATTGGCGACTGAAATGGTTCCGCGCTTCAGTCGCCCGTCAGTCCCTCTAGATCGCCAGCTTCGAGACCGGGGTCGGAGGGGCGAAGGGGTAGGCGCCCCAGACTGACTGGTCGAAATTGATTACAGAGCCCGTCATCATCCCGGCATCCTCCGAAGCCAAAAATGTGACGGCCTTGGCCACTTCCGTGGGAGCCAGCAGGCGCTCGAAAGGTTGTTCGGCCGCAGCCTTTTCGAGCCAGTTTGCGTCCGCGCCGTGATACTCGCGCTGGATGCGATCCTCGCCGTCGGAAGCCATCCAGCCGATGTTCAGCTGATTGACGCGGATCTTGTTCCGCATCGTTGCAAACGCGGTGTTGCGGGTAAGCGTGGCAAGAGCACCTTTGGAAGCGCAATAGGACGCGATGAACGGTTGCCCGGCAAGCGCCGAGGTCGAGCCAATGTTCACGATCGCTCCTTCGACGTTGTCCCGAATCATCCGGCGAATTGCTTCCTGCATCAAAAAGAAGGGAGCGCGCGTATTGATCGCAAACATCCGGTCGAACAGCTCTTCGCTCGTATTGAGGATGTCGCCTCGGTCTGTGAGACCGGCGGCATTCACTAGAACATCGACGCGCCCAAAGGCCGTATCCGCGGCCTCAATCACCGTCCTACAATCGGCTACGCTCGCCAGATCGGCTTGGACGAAGCGAACGACGCAGCCTGTCTTAGCCTCAATCGCCTCGGCGACACCGCCGCCCTTGTCGGCGTTGCGCCCGCAGGTGATAATTCCGGCGGCGCCCGCGTCTGCGAAATGCATGGCGATCGCAGCACCCAATCCCTGTGTCCCGCCGGTGATCACCGCGAATTTCCTATCGACTCTGTTCATCTTTCAATGCTCCTCAGATCTGCAATGAAATTTGCAGAAGAAATCAATGCGGAATTTGTATTGACACGCATGCAAAAATGCAAGATGCTTTGCACAATGCACGCAAAGAATAGTGCCCGTCTTGCATGACAGGCCGCAGGGAGGAAATTGATGTTGCGTATCGCCGTGCTCGGCTGTGGCCGGATTGGTCAGATGCATGCTGCCAATGTCGCACGGCATCCGCGATCCAAGTTGGCGGCGGTATTTGATGTCAATTCAGAGGCGGCCGAAAAGGTCGCGGCGGCTCAGGGCGTTAAGGCCGCGGCCAGCGCTGAGGAGATTTTCGCGTCCGACACGGTGGATGCCGTTCTGATCGCCACGGCAACTCCCACCCACGCCGACTACATAGAGATGGCCGTCGCTGCCGGCAAAGCGGTTCTGTGCGAGAAGCCGATCGATCTTAGCCTGGCCCGCGTCGAGGCTTGCGCCGCCAACATCGGCGATACCAAAATCCCGATCCAGCTCGGCTTCAACCGTCGTTATGATCCCGGGCATAGCGCAGCGCGAACGGCGATGCTGGCTGGCGATATAGGCGAATTGCACCAGGTCATTATCACGTCACGCGATCCGGCGCTGCCGCCGCGAGCCTATCTGGAGGCGGCGGGCGGACTGTTCCGGGACATGACGATCCACGACTTCGATTTGGCTCGCTTCATGCTCGGCGAAGAGCCGACCGAGGTCTTCGCGCTAGCCAATGCACTCATCGATCCGGCACTTGGAAAGGAACTCGATGAAGTCGACAGTGCAATGTTCATCCTGAGGACCGCGTCGGGCAAGCAATGCCACATCAACAACTCGCGCACGGCGGTCTACGGCTACGATCAGCGCGTTGAGCTCATCGGGAGCGCGGGCATGCTTCTTTCCGACAACCGCAAACCTCACGAATTGCGCCGCTTTACAAGCACGGCCGCCGAGGCGAGCCAGCCGTATCAGTTCTTCTTTCTCGAGCGCTACCAGGAAGCCTTCATGGCGGAGATCGATGGGTTCGTGGACTGTGTGGAGAAAGGCGTCGTTCCGCTGGCGAGTTTCGAAGATGGGCGCCGTGCGCTCATCCTGGCGGAAGCGGCTTACAAATCCATGAAAGAGGCACGCTTGGTGCGTGTCTCCGAGGTGACTGCATAAAGCATTCGGCGGCGGATCCGCAGGAGGAAGAAAGATCCGCGCAGTGGGAGGAGTGGCGTTTGGTGAAGTCTGGGCTCGCACGGATCGCCGTGTCGGGACATGACCGAGACCGGTCCCGCAATGGCGCCGGGCATCTTGGCTGTGCCTTCCTTGCGATCACGATCGAAGGAGAACCGCGAAAGCGTGCCCTCACTGCCGACTTCTCCGCAGGGCTCTTTTAATGCGGCCAGGCAAGCACTGCAATTGCATTTGCGGGTGACGACATCGCGAACGATGTCTCATCGCAAGGTCGAACCTTTCTGTGGTGAGCACAGAAGGCCCAAGCGGCGTCAAGCCCGGCTCAACGGGCGGTCGGACCGCGCAACAAAAGGAGGATTCAATGAAATTTCCAACTCTCCCCATTTCTCGCCGCAGAGCCGCCAGCACGGTTGCTTTCGGCGCGCTGTTCCTTGCAATAACCGCTGGGACCGCGCTTGCCGAATACAAAGCCGCGGACGTGAGGATCGGTTTCACCCCGAAGTTTCTCAAGGATGATTTCCAGACCCTGATGCTGGATCTCTCAAAGAAGGCCTTCGATGCAAAGGGTTTCACCCTGGTCGGTGCTCCTGATCCGAACGGCGATATCGCGGCGGAGGTGGATGCGCTCCAGAACATGATTGCCAATGGCGCAAATGTCCTGGTCTTCGCTCCCATTGACGCCGCGGGAATCGTTCCGGCGGTCAAAAAGGCGAACGACGCCAACGTCCTCGTCTTCTCGATCGATGATGCTCCCGCGGGCGGCAAAGTGACGGCGACGGTGCGCGCGGACAATGTCGACGCCGGCGTTCAGGGTGCCAAGGAGATGGTCAAGCGCCTGCAAGCCAAGCCGTGCTGGACCGACAACAGCTGCATCGTGCTTGAGCTGCAGGGCGCCCTGACCACCCCCAACGGCCGCGATCGCTCCGACGGTTTTTCCAAAACCTTGCACGAGCTCGCGCCTAAGGTGAATCTGATACAGCGCCCGACCGAATGGACTGCCGACATGGCCGCCGACGCTGCGCAGAACGTCCTCACCCAGAATCCTTCATTGAGCGGCATCTTCATGGCATCCGAACTCATGGCATCGGCCGTGAACGCCCAGCTCACCAACGCCGGCAAGGGCGCTCCGGTGGGGGACCCGAACTCGGTGATCCGCATCGCAATCGATGGAACGCCTCAAGGACTGCAGCTGATCCGCGGCAAGGCCCTCGACGCGACGGTGTCGCAGCCCCTGAGCGCCTATGCGAGCAAGACGGCCGACCTGATCGAACTCGTCTCCAAGGGTGGCAAGATCGAGATCGGACCGCGTGACGACGGCCAGGTTATCGATACTCCCGTCGGACCGCAGTACCAGCTCAAAGCGACGCTGGTGACAACCGACAATGTGGACTCCCCTGATCTGTGGGCCAACAAGGTCGGCAAATAAGTTCAGGAGGAACCAAGCCGTGGAGCCGAAGATCATGGACAAGGCGCGACCCATCGTCGAGATGCGTGACATCGCCAAGACCTTTGGCTCGACCCGGGCTCTTCGCGGCGTGAATTTCACCGTCATGCCCGGTGAGGTTCACGCCCTGTTGGGCCGCAATGGCGCGGGAAAGAGCACGCTCGTTTCCACCTTGAGCGGATACGTTTCGGCCGATACCGGATCGATCAGAATTGGAGAGGTCGAGGTAGAAGCGGTCGGCCAACACTATGCGCCTAGCATTCGCAAGTTGATCGCCCACGTTCAACAAACGCCTCAGCTGTTCAACCTGCTCACCGTGGCGGAGAACCTTTTTGTCGAGAATCCTCTCGTGCGCAGAGGCTTCGGCGTGGTGAGCCACAAGCTGATGTTGGAGCGCGCGACGGACCTGCTGAGCGAATGGAATATGGACATCCAACCCCGCTCGCTTGCAGGGGAGCTGGGCGCCGGGACGAGACAGCTGCTCGAGATCATGAAGGCTCTTAGCCGGGGCGTGCCCGTCATGATCCTGGACGAGCCAACCGCGGCGCTGAGCAATGCGGAAAAACGCATTCTGTTCGAGCATGTGAGGGCGCTCAAAGCCAAGGGGGTCTCGTTCGTCTATATCTCGCACCACCTGGATGAGGTTTTCGAGATTGCCGATACAGTGACGATCCTGAGGGATGGCAAGGTCGTAAAGGAACGCGAGCCCGTGGAGCGTCTCGACGTGGAGACCATCGCCGACCTTATGATGGGTGAAAAGACGGTTCGAAGCACGCGACAGGACTTCGTGACGGATGAAGCCCCTGTTCTGCTTCAGGCCAAGGGAATTCGGCTCGACAGCTTTTCGGAAAAGGATATCGACTTTGAGGTAAGGGCGGGCGAGATCGTGGCCTTGGCAGGCCCGGTGGGTGGCGGGAAGGAAGCCCTCGCAATGGTCCTTGCTGGCCAGCAAAGGCCTGAAAAAGGTGAGGTGATCAGCCCGCGTGGAAAGCTGCCTACCATCGGCCTGGTTCCCACCGACAGGCATGCCAGCGGCTATGTCGGCATCCTGGGTGTGCGTGAGAATGTAGCGATCGGCGGTCTTGACGTCCTGTCCGGCAAACTGGGTTTTATCAACAAAGGCAAGGAAGCCAGGCATGTCGGGCACCTTGCCCAACAGACGAACGTAATAGCTTCGTCTCTGGAGCAAGCGGTGAGCCAGCTCAGCGGTGGCAATCAGCAGAAGGTCGTTTTCGCGCGCGCGCTTTGCCGAGCTCCCGAGGTCATCGTCGCCCTTAGCCCAACCCGCGGTGTCGATGTGGGGGCCAAGGAACAGCTCTACTCGCTGTTGCGGGATCTTGCCGGCAAGGGGCTGGGGGTGGTGGTTGTCTCGGACGAGGAAGACGAAATTGATCAACTGGCCAACCGGGTCGTGATCGTGTTCGAGGGGCACGTCGTCGATGAACTGGTGGGTGGATACACAATCAAAGATCTAATCCTGCGGATGGAGGGTGTCGTATGAGCACCGATATCGTGAGCAAATCATCGCCACAGAAGGAAAATTCCGGGCCGTCACGACTATCTTCTTTCGGAAGCGCTTTCGTGGCCGGCGGGTTTACGATGTACCCGGTCCTTCTCATACTGGTGATCGTTGGCGCCATCATTGCTCCGCGGTTCGCCACGGCGGCCAATCTGCTAAATATCCTCGACCAGGTAAGCGTTCTGGGTTTGACGACGATCGGACTGACTTTCGTCGTTCTGATAGGGCGACTGGATCTCTCGCTCGAGGGAATTGTCGGTTTCGCTCCGATGTTGGCAGCCGTCACCTTGGTGCCTGTGGCGGCAGGCGGGCTTGGATTAGAGCTGCCGAGCTGGGCTGGCCTATTCATTGCGCTGGGCACTGCGGGGCTAATTGGCTTTTTCAACGGTTTCATGGTCGTCAGGGTCGGTCTCAACCCGTTCATTTCGACGCTCGGGCTGCTTGTGCTGCTTCGGGGCGGAGTGCTGATCGTTTCCAACGGGCGTTCGATCTACTCTCCCGGCAAGGCGCTGACCTATCTCGGTTCCGAGAGCTGGTTCGGTGTTCCTGTGTCGGTGATTATGTTCATTGTTGTCGCGGTTATGGTCGGCCTTGTCTTCCACTACCACCGCTATGGCCGTGCCTTATATGCGATCGGCGGCAATGAAGACGCCGCGAGAGCAGCTGGCATCAACGTGGACGGGGTCATTTGGTCGGCGTTTGTCTTTGCGGCTCTCTTGGCGGGCCTGGCCGGCGTTCTGATGACCGGGCGCCTCGATTCCGCGGTGACAACCCAAGGGCAGGGGATAATTTTCTCCGCTTTCGCGGCTGCGGTAATCGGTGGCGTAAGCCTTGGCGGCGGTCGAGGGACAATCGTCGGAGTTATTAGCGGTGTGCTGTTGATCGGCGTCATCAACAACTTGCTGACGTTGGCGCAGGTTCCGTCCTTTTACGTGCAGGCATCGACCGGCGCCGTCATCATAGTGGCCGCGGTGCTGACGACGATTGCCAGCCGACGCTCAAGCGGTGTGCGGACTCGAACCTGAGGTAGTATTCCGGCTGACTTGGCTCTGCCGGCGTCAATTCCGGGCTCGCTGACGGGCCGCGTAGTTCGCTCTTTTTGCCAGCCCTGGGTGGAGGTGGCGATGAAACGGCATCCAATCGGACAGACCGGATTGGAAGTTACGGAGATCTGTTTCGGAACAGCTCCCCTCGGCGGGATGCCGGACACTTATGGCTACAACGTCGACGAAGCCACCGCACTTGCGACCATCCGAGCGATTTTCGACGGCCCGGTCAACTTCATGGACACGTCCCGCAACTACGGTTTTGGCCGCAGCGAGGAACGGATTGGATCGGTCATCAGAGAGCGCGGAGGTTTACCTCCGGGATTTGTGCTTTCGACGAAATTAGACCGGGACATGGGTACGGGCCGCTTCGACGCCGGTCGCGCCAGACAGTCGCTTGAGGAGAGTCTTCTGGCGCTCGGTCTCGATCGCGTTCACATACTGCACCTTCACGACCCTGAGCATTCCGCCGATCTCGACGAGATCACGAGGCCAGGCGGGGCGTTCGATGAATTGATTCGAATGAAGGAGGAAGGTCTGGCGACCGCCGTCGGGCTGGCAATGGGCCGTCTCGATATCATGCTGCCGATGGTCAGAGACTGGCCGTTAGATGTCCTGCTGAATCATAATCGCTTCACGCTTTTGAACAGGTCGGCAAGTGACCTCTTTGACCTTGCCAGCGAAAGAGGAGTAGCTGTGCTCAATGCGGCTCCTTATGCCGGTGGCGTTTTGGCAAAGGGAAGTTCCGCTGTTTCTCGGATTACATATCAAGAGATTGACGAAATTAGACTGACGCCTGTGCGTCAGGTCGAGGCTGTATGCAAAAAGCATGCCGTGGCTCCCGGAGCGGTGGCAATTCAGTTCTCGCTGAATGACCCGAGGATAACCTCGACCGTTGTAGGTGTTTCCAAGCCCGAAAGAGTCGCTCAGACCATCGACTGGGCGACCGCGAAGGTGCCGGACCAGGCTTGGGCTGAGCTGGGGGAGGTAGGCTATTCCGTGAATGATCCAGAAGCTGAGCGAATTTACAAACCAGGCTAGTTTCGTGGACTAACTCGGTCCAAACGTCCTTGCGGCTCGCGATATGACAGTCGCTCCCAAGGACTGAAGGTCCACGATCGCTCTTCGCACACTAGAGCATAATCTGACCTGACGGAATCGCGAGGGATTCCCATCGGCGAGAATATCTGATTCATCATGTCTGCTGGAT